>JAYEKJ010000188.1:0-6842 GCA_034660975.1 Campylobacterota bacterium | reverse complement strand
CAATCAACATGCCCTTGAACAACATGCCCCTCAAACCTATCACCCATCATCATAGCAGGTTCAATATGAACTTCATCTTTGTAGTTTTCCATCGCCAAAAGTTTTTGAGATTCTGGAGATAACTCAACGCTAAAACCATCACTTAAAACTTTAACAACCGTTAAACAAGCTCCATTTATAGCGATAGAATCACCAAGTTTTGCTTTATGTTTTGCTTTTATAGTAAGTGTACTTCCAGCAAGGCTTTTAATATTAGCTATCTCTCTTATTAGTCCTGTAAACATTATTTAGTACCTCTAAAATACAATTTTGCCATCTTCTTGAAGACCTTTGATAATCTCTTTAGCTTTTTCATGTCCAGCATAAGCTGCTTTTCTACACAGATCTAAGGCTTTATCATTATCTTTTTCACAAGCAATCCCTTGGTCATATAATAAGCCTAAGTTATAAAGTCCTTGTGGTAATCCACCCTCTGCTGCACGGGAGAAACATATAAAAGTTCTTGCATCATCTTGAGGAACACCATGCCCCTCTTTATAAAGTGTACCAAGGTTGTTAAAAGATTCTAAATGACCCCTTTTTGCTCCCTCTCCATACCAAAAAGCAGCTTCTGAATAGTTTTGTACACAACCTAAACCACGCTCAAGCATTAGTGCGACCTCATACATTGATTGTGGAACTTCTCTTGTTGCTGCTTCAAGATGTAAATCATGAGCCTTAAATTGGTCATGCTCTAAGCCACATAAACCATTCATATATAAAATTGCCAAATTAAAAAGTGCATAGGGTTGTTTAGCTTCACTTGCTAACTTATAAAGCTCTACTGCTTTTGCATCGTTTTTTTCACACCCTTGAGCATTTTGGTACATATATCCTAAAGATGTTTGTGCATCAGCATTGCAATTATTTGCTAGTTGAGTATATAACTCAAATGCTGTTTTAAAATCTTGTTCATTGTAAGCTTGATGTGCTTTTTCTATCATAATTTCTTAAATACCTATTTAGTTTTTTATATCTAATGCAAATTATACATAAAAATGATAAAATTCGATTAATTAAATATGGATATGTATAATGAATTATGATGTAATAGTTATAGGTGGTGGTCACGCTGGTGTTGAAGCTGCTTTATCATCTGCTAGAATGGGGAATAAAACTCTTATGATTTCAATGTTAGCTGAAAATGTAGGGGCTACATCTTGTAACCCTGCGATTGGTGGTTTAGCAAAGGGGCATCTGGTTCGTGAGCTTGATGCCCTTGGTGGTGAAATGGGGCTTATAACGGATGAGGCTGGGATTCAGTTTAGAATCCTCAACCAAACAAAAGGTCCAGCAGTTCGTGGAAGTCGTGCTCAGATAGATATGGATAAGTATAGAGTAATTGCTAGAAATGTGGTTTTAAACACTCCTGATCTTGATTTAGTTCAGGAGATGGCTGAATCTTTAGTTATTGAAGATGGAACTGTTATTGGAGTTAAAACTGACCTTTTAAATGAGTATAAGGCTAAAAGAGTAATCATCACTAGTGGAACATTTCTAAAAGGAATCATCCATATTGGTGAGGTGCAACAAGTTGGTGGTCGTTTTGGTGAGCAAACGAGTATAAATTTGAGTGATTCTTTAAGAGATGATTGTGGACTAACTATCGATAGACTAAAAACTGGAACTTGTGCAAGAATTGACAGTTCATCTATCGACTTTTCTGTGATGGAGGAGCAGGGTGGAGATGAACTTCCAAACCCTTTTAGTTTTAGAACGAATCGTGAGGAGTTTCGAGCAACTAAAAAGCAGTTACCTTGTTACATAGCCTACACAAATCAAACAACTCATAATATTATAGAATCTAATTTTTATAGAGCTCCACTTTTTACTGGTCAAATAGAGGGTAAAAGCCCTAGATACTGCCCAAGTATAGAGGATAAAATCTCTAAATTTCCTGATAAAGATAGACACCATCTTTTTATAGAGCCACAAACTATTGATAATACTGAGTGTTATATAAATGGTTTAAGTACATCACTTCCACCAGAAGTTCAGAGACAGATGATTGAATCGGTTCCAGGGATGGAGAATGCGAAAATTGTTCGTTATGGTTATGCGATAGAGTATGATTTTGTAGATCCTCGTGAACTTAAACACTCTCTTGAGACTAAAAAAATCAAGAATCTTTATCTTGCTGGTCAGATTAACGGAACTACAGGATATGAAGAGGCTGCTGCACAAGGTTTGATGGCTGGAATCAACGCTTCACTTTCCTTGCAAGATAAAGAGCCTTTGATTCTTAGAAGAGATGAAGCGTATATCGGTGTTTTGATAGATGATTTGGTTACTAAGGGTACTAAAGAGCCATACAGAATGTTTACTTCTCGTGCAGAGTATAGACTTCTTTTAAGAGAAGAATCTGCTGATACTAGACTGAGTCACTATGGGCATGAGTTGGGGCTTATAGATGATGAAACTTATGAGAAAGTAAAACTTAAAGATGAGCAGATAAAAGCTGGTGCTTTACTTCTTGAAGAGACAAAATTTACTCCAAATAAAGAGTTTATAGCAAAATTAGAATCTATGGGTGAACAGCCTATAAAAGATATATCAACAGCTCAGCAACTTGTAGCAAGGAAAACTTTTGATGTTGACAAGATGCTTCAACTTGTTCCTGAGTTAGAAAAACATGATGAGTATATAAAAGAGGAGATTCTAGTTGAGGGGAAATATGCCCGTTATATAGATAAACAAAGCTTAGAGATCCAGAGGATGAAAAAATATCTTAAAATCTCTATCCCTGAGGGTTTTGATTTTAAAAAGGTGAGTGGATTGAGTAAAGAGGTTGTGGAAAAACTAGAGTCGTTTAACCCACCAACTCTTCAAGCAGCGATGAATATAAGTGGAATCACTCCAGCAGCTGTTGAGATACTTCATATATATATTAGAATAGACAAAAAAAACAATAAAGGTAATTGATGAGAACTTTTTATTATGTACATACTGGTCATAGAATTGGCTTAGATAGATTTCGTAGAGCTTGTGCAATTATCAACTCTTTAGGTGATGTTGATATTACACTTTTGTGTTCAGATTTTAGAATTGCACATATTGCTGGTGAGTTTGGTATAAAAAATGCCGTAGGTCTTGATGTAGTTAGGAATATCCCTCAAATATCTCATTTTGGAGATCAGATAATTTTTGATTCTGAGGAAGCAAACCCTATTATGCTAGATGATATGAGAGAGTATTTTTCAACTTTTATAAGAGTTAGTGATTCTGTTGATGATGAAAAAGATGATAATGAACTTTTAATTTCCCCATATCTTAGTGGTGATGGAATCTGTAACACATATACAGTTGATGAGAAGTTTTTTACTAAAGTGGACAAGACTATAAAACTATCTTTTTTCTTTGGAGATGATGACTACTCAAAAGATTTAGAGAAAAACCTAAATTTTTTAGATGGATTGAATCCAGATTTACAACTAGGATTTTACTTTTTCTTAGATTATGAAGATACTTTAAAAGAGAAGTTTAAAAATTATCATGAGTTTGAGGATTATGAGGAGATGATTAAAAAAACTGATGTTTTAATCACATCTTCACCTCAAGCAGTTTTAGAATCTCTTGCAAGTGGTGGTAAACCTATCTATTTTCAAAGAGAGGACTATACAAGAGATTTTAATAAGTTATTTAAGAGTTTAAATGTGCCGATAATAGAAAATTATGATAATAAACAGTTATTACAATTATTAGAAACAATAAAGAATTATAAATATAATGAACTAGCAGAAAATGGTAACAAGATAGAAAACTTTATAAAAAATAACTTAAAATTTTAATTTAATAAAAGCTTTTTGCTATATAATAGACTTTTAAAATTCACACTAAAGTGAGCGAACATGAAGAAAACTAGCCGTAGAGGTTTTATGGGGATGGCATTTGGTGCCGTTGCAGGTGTTGGTGCAATAGGTTCATTGTATGCAATGAAAAAATCTTGGGATCCACTTCCAAGTGTAAAAGCAGCAGGTTTTACAACTCTTGATATGTCAGTATATGAAGAGAATGTGATGGTTACTGAGAAATGGAGAGGGAAGCCTATCTTTGTTTTAAAGAAATCAGCAAATGTAATGGAAAGTGAAAAAGGTAATGCAGCAGCAGAAGCTAGAAATATTAAAATTGGAAATGACAATTTTATGGTTGCTATCGGTCTATGTACACACCTAGGATGTATTCCGGCATTTAGAAAAGATACAAATGATTTCTTATGTGCTTGTCATGGTGGGATGTTTGATGCATCTGGTTTAGTGACAAAAGTACCACCACCAAGAGGTTTTGATATACCTCCATTTAAAATTGATGGTAATAAGTTAGTTCTTGGTGAAGTAGGTCCAGAGTGGCAAGCTATGAAAGATAATGGCATTACGCTGTAAATAAGAGGAGGATAAATGGCACATTTTGAAAAAGCAACAAGTGTTAAAGATTGGTTAAACCAACGATTAGCAGTTGATAAAGTAGAAAAAGTGATGATGTCGGAGTATTGGATTCCGAAAAATATTAACTTTTTATGGGCAATGGGTATGGTTCTTGTGATCACTTTCGCAATGCTTTTAGTTTCAGGTATATTTTTATTAATGTACTATGTTCCAACGGTTGAGGGAGCATTTTATAGTGTAAACTATACTATTATGAGAGAGGTTGATTTTGGTTGGTTGTGGAGACATGTTCATGGTGTTGCGGCATCTGTTGTTTTCTTAATTATCTATATTCACATGTTTACAGGTATCTATTACGGTTCTTATAAGAAAGGTCGTGAGATGATTTGGGTTTCTGGTATGCTTCTATTTGTTGCATTCTCAGCTGAAGCATTCTCTGGATATATGTTACCATGGGGTCAAATGTCTTACTGGGCTGGTATGGTTATCACTAACTTATTTGCTGGTGGTTCACTACACGCTGATGGTCTTGTTGAGTGGATTCGTGGAGATTATGTTCCTGCACAAGCATTCCTTGGTCGTTTCTTTATGTTACATGTTCTTCTTATACCTTTAGCTATTTTAGGTCTTATTGGGCTTCACTTCGCTGCTCTAAGAATTCCACATGTTAATAACCAAGATGGTGAAGAGATTGATTTTGATGAAGAAGCTAAAAAATATTTAGCTGGTGATACTAAAAACTCTAAAGTTATGCGTTTTGCTAATGACTTTATGGCTAAAGATATGATGGTTGTTGGAATCTATCTGATATTCTTCTTCTACCTTGTTTTTTGGCACTATGGTTTTGCTATGGATCCAGTTAACTTTGACCCAGCTGATGGTCTTAAGACTCCAGCACACATCTACCCTGAGTGGTATTTCTTATGGTCATATGAGATTCTTCGTCCATTCCCTATTGATATTGGTCTAATTGCATTTGCATTTGCTCAGGTTATTTTTGTTCTTTTACCTTGGTTAGATAAAAGTCCAAACACTGTTGCTGCAAACCGTCGTGGTAAATTTGCAATCTGGTTCTGGGTAATGTTGGTTAACTTGATTGTCTTGACAGCTATGGGTAAACTACCGCCAGAAGATCCGTTTAGTACAATTGGTTTAATCTCTTCACTGTTATTTGTAGCTCAGTGGTTGATGTTACCATTTATTACTAAAAACGAAAAAAAAGTATAAGGAGATAAAATGAATAAAGAACCAATTATATTAGCAGTTGTTGTATTTTTCTCACTTCTTACATATTATCTGGTAGAGCCTTATGCTCACCATGTATTACATAAAAAGGTAGTGGAAACAAAGCATGAAAATTTTGCTTATACAGATTTACCAGAGTTAACAAAAACTGGTAATGCTGCAAATGGTAAAGATTTAGTGATGAATGCAGGTTGTGCTGGTTGTCATTCTATTGATGTGGCTGGTATGCCAGCTCCAATGGATGCTGTTATGGCAGCTCAAAGCTATGGTGTAAACCCACCAGATTTAAGTAATGCTGGTGCTGTTTATAATGCTAAATTCTTAGCTGATTTAATTAAAAATCCTGCACATGCTTTAAAAGTTGAACATAAGTTTGATGAAGCAGCTGGTAAAATGCATCCAATGGTTCCTTTTTATGGAATGGGTGGAGATATTGATCAAGAGATTGCTGATATGGTAGCTTATTTACAGTCTATCGCTGTTAAGCCTGC
Source organism: Campylobacterota bacterium (assembly GCA_034660975.1). GTDB lineage: Bacteria > Campylobacterota > Campylobacteria > Campylobacterales > Sulfurimonadaceae > Sulfurimonas. The sequence goes on along the minus strand of JAYEKJ010000188.1, from coordinate 685 downwards.
TGATGTAACTCCTGCTATGGCATTTGAAAATGCTTGTGGTAGATGTCACGCTCTTAGTTATGAAAACTGGACACAACTTGGTACTAAGCCTAAGTTTAAACATGAAAAAGATTCTTTAGCTTACGATATTAAAGTTATAGAATACCAAGATTCATTAAAAGCTTACATGGGTAAATTACCACCAGATTTAAGTATGTATATCCGTTCTCGTGGAGATGACTTCTTGAGTAAGCTGATTGAAAATCCTCAAAATATTCTTGAAGGAACTGCTATGCCTCGTGTTGGTGTAACTGCAGATGCTGCTGAGAAAGTTATTGAGCATATGAAAGATGCTGGTGATATGAAGCGTCACGAAAGAGAAGCAATTGGTATGAATGTAATGATTTATATTGTTATTTTCGCAATTTTCGCAATTCTTTGGAAAAAACAAGTTTGGAGAAAATTACACTAAGTTGTAAAATTTTTCACTTAAAAAAAGGCTAGGGGTTTGTACCTCTAGCCTTTTTTTTTGCCTTTTTTTTGGCAAAGGTTGGGGTGGGTGAGGATTTCCCACAAAGGAAATAATTTGTTCTCCAAAATAATAATCCCGAATTATGCAATAGAGAATTAAAAATTTAATCTATCATTGTAACCAAGGCACATTCATTAAAAATTTACACCACCAATAAGGTGGCTTAAAAATTTT
>JAYEKJ010000187.1:0-6986 GCA_034660975.1 Campylobacterota bacterium | reverse complement strand
CTCATAGCACAAAAGGAAATCTCTGGAAGTGATACTTGGGTCTTCACGAACCGATACTATACTGAATACACAAGCCCTGGACAAATTGATTGGATGTATAAGAAAGTATTAAAGTATGTTGGATTACCAGAAGGTAGGCTCTATAACTTGAGACACACGTTTGCTACTAACCTTATTCATAGTGAAATAGAAAGTATAACAACTGTTAGTGGATTACTTGGTCATAATGATAGTATCGTAACACAAAATACATACATTTCTAATGTGGTTAAAAGTAATAAGATTAAAGGGAGAAGTATATTTGAATAGTGCTTCAAAGCACCTATTTATGGAGGTTCAGGCGGGAGTCGAACCCGCGGTAGAATAAACTACATAACCTTTCCAAGGTTACACCATAGGCCACTCGGACACTGAACCATATTATTTGTTTTTCTTATATCTTACAGATACAGAATCTACGCATTATCTACGCACTTGGCTTTTTCAAGCAACTTATTCTCTTAAAAGTCCCTATTATAGGGGTTTCAAAGCAATGTAGCGAGTTATTCGAACTCACGGTAGAAAAATCTACACAACCTTTCCAGGGTTGCACCATCGGCCACTCGGACACGAAACCATTTGTTAAGTGATACACTATCAATTTAGAATGTGATTGTATCTATTAGATACTTAAAATAAATTAATATAAGCCAAAGTATAGTTATCATTCTGTAAAATATAGAAAAATTCGCAAAGGCTTACTATGTTAAATAATTTTTCTATTTTAGCAGTGGATGATGAACCATTTAATCTTGATTTGATTGAGGCAGCATTTTTTGAATATGATAATGTTGAGATTACCAATGCTGTTAATGGACAAAAGGCATTAGATTTATTAAATGTAGAGAAATTTGATGTTGTTTTACTTGATATTAGTATGCCTATTGTTGATGGCCTTGAAGCACTTGTTAAAATTAGAGAGCAAGAGCATCTAAAGAATCTTCCTGTTTTAATGGTAACAGCAAATACAGAAAAAGAGCATGAGGCTTTAGAAAAAGGTGCAACTGATTTTATCTCTAAACCTTATGATATTGAACTATTATGTGCAAGAACTATAAATTATGCCAAAATGAATCACTATTATCAAAAAATTGAGAATCAAAAAGAGCTTTTAGAGCAACAGGTAAAAGAGAGAACAAAAGAGTTAGAAGATTCTTTGAAAAAAGCGAAGCAAACAGAGTATGAGATATCTATCCGTTTAGGTCTTGCTAGTGAATTTAGAGATTTAGAAACAGGTGGTCATATTAAACGGATGAGTCACTACTCAAAACTTTTAGCTTCACTTTATGGTCTTGATGAAGAGGAGTGTGAGTTAGTACTCTATGCTGCACCACTTCATGATATTGGTAAGGTTGGGATTCCAGATAAAATCCTTTTAAAACCAGGTAGATTTGAGGGTAATGAGTTTTCTATTATGAAACAACATGCTGTACTTGGTGCTAAGATGCTAGAGGGTGCTGATCAGTTTCCTGTTTTAAAAGCTGGACATATTATAGCTTTAGAACATCATGAAAAATGGGATGGCTCAGGATACCCAAATGGTGTAAAGGGTAGTGATATTCATCTCTATGCAAGAATTGTAGCTGTTGCCGATGTATTTGATGCACTCAGTTCAAAAAGATGTTACAAAGACCCAATGCCACTAGAAAAAGTTTTAACAATTATGAAAAATGATGCAAGAACACATTTTGATCCAGATTTGATAACACTATTTTTAGATAATATAGATAAATTTTTAGAGATTAAAGATACTTACAAAGATGATGATAATGCTCATACTATAATGGATATCATCAACGAAATTAAATCATGAAAAAAATACTTTTTGTAGATGATAATGAATTAAATCGAATGGTTGTTGAGGATATGCTAGGGCTTCTGTTTGATGATTTAGAGATAGAAGTTTATGAGAGTGCTGAGGAAGTTTTAGCACTAGATTTACAAAGCTATGGGATTATCCTTAGTGATATCGATATGCCATCTATAAATGGATTTGAGCTTTATAACTTGCTAAGAGAAAAACACAATTATACTAAACCGATAATTGCTGTAACTGCATTAGCTGTAAAAGGGGATAAAGAGAGGATGCTTATGCATGGTTTTACTGATTATATATCTAAACCGATAGATATGAAAGCATTAGAGCAAATGATTAAAAAGTATATTAAGTGAGAATATAGATGAAACAAGATGAGATAAATGTAATATTAGATAGTTTTTTTATAACAAAAAGTGAACTCGATCAAAGAGATTCTTTTAACGAATTTTCCCATTCAATCTCATCAATCATTGTAGATGGATTTGCAAAAGATTATCTTTTAAATAATAAATTTTTATCAGTTTATCTTGCTCATACAGATGGTAGTATGCTACTAAAAAAAATCAAAACTTTTATCGCTTTTATACTAACTGCTCCAGTTGATGAGGAGTATGTTAAAAGGATACATAGTATAGGGTTTATTCATTATTCTATAAAACTAGATCCAGCAAAAGTAAGTTATGGTTTTTGGGCAATAAACGAAGTTTTAAATAAATTAGCAATCACAAATAATCTTGTATCAAAAAATAAGCAACTTATATCTAAGTTATTGAAATTTGTTGAACATATAATGAATGATGGGTATTATATGCAAGAAAATAAGCAACAAAACGAATCTACTAATGAACTAGATAACCTTAATATTCAAAATGAACTTTATGCTGGATTTAGTATGCATAAATTAAATCTACAAAAGATAGAACTTGCTATCGCTGATGGTAAAGATATAAAATATCTAGATAATATCACCAATAGCCCATCAAAATGTCCATTTGGAAAAATAATAGATAAGATTAAAGAAAATAATAAACATGAGTATATTCTTGGTATATCCGCCCAACAGATACAATCTATGCATAATCAATGGCATTTAGATTTTATAAAACTTAAAGAGGCAATGAAAAATGATGATAAATCAGGTGTAAATAAATATAGTAAATCTATAAAACATATCACTAAAGAGCTATCTGTTTTACTAAATTTGAGTTTAAAAGATTCAATGGAAGATGGTCAATTGTCTCTTCACTCTGGTATGAAAGCTATGAATAAAATGACAAAACTTTTTTATAAAAAAGATTATCATAGATTTGAAGATATAGAACCAAAAGATATTATTGCTAATGCTATTGAAAACACTATCCTTTGTGAATTTTCTTGGATTATTAAAAAAATAGATATTGATTATGATGAACGAAAAGAGATGAAAAATATAATTTCAAAAAGTATTAGATTTAACTCTAAAAATATTTTTATCTATATTGAACTAAAGGATAATCAAAATATTGCTTATCTAAATGAGATAACAACTCTTTTGTTAGAAGTTTTAGAGCTACATTTTTTTGTTCAAGAGAGAGAACTCTCTCTTATAAAGTTTGCAGATGAAGCTGAGAGTGCAAACAAATCTAAAGATATGTTTTTGGCTAATATGTCCCATGAACTTAGAACACCCATAAATGCAATTACCGGTTTTTCTCAAATTTTAATGATTAGAAAAGATACACCTGATAAAGTTAAAAAATATGTTGAAAAAATAAACATTGCTGGAAATAATCTACTTGAATTAGTAAATACAATACTTGATTTTGCAAAACTAGAATCTGGAAAAATGCAGTTTAATCCATCACTTAATAGCATAGCAAGCATTTTTAATGAAGTTAAAACTTTAATAGTACCATTGGCAAAAAAGAAAAATATAGAACTGTTAATGCCAAAAATAATATCTTTAAGTTTGTATATAGATCCAACATTATTTAAACAAGTTCTTATAAATCTACTGACAAATGCGATTAAGTTTACACATGAAGATGGCAAGGTCTCTTTAGATATAAACTATAATGAAAAAAGTCATAGTTATAATTTTGAGATTAAAGATGATGGTGTTGGTTTAGATAAAAATGAGATAAGTAAGCTTTTTCAAGCTTTTTCTCAAGTAGATAATGTATATCAAAAAGATCAAAAAGGTTCAGGTTTAGGACTGATGATATGTAAAAGTATTATTGAAGATTTACATAACGGGAAAATATGGGTAGAGAGTATAAAAGGTGAGGGTAGTAGTTTTTTTATTGAGATGCCAACACCCATAATAGAATCTAATACTTTTACAATTAGCAAAGCACCTAAGGGTGCTAAAAATATTTTGATTGTGGAGGATAGTTTAGAGTATCAAAAAATACTTATAGAAAATCTTCAAGATACATATATTCTAACAATAACTGACACAATCAATAAAGCTAAAGAACTTGTTATAATAAACAATTATACTTTTCTTATTTTAGATTTTTTCTTAACAGATGGGATAAGTTCTGAGATCTTACAATTTATGGAATCTGAAAATATCAATATTCCATCAATAGTTATCTCAGCAGAAGATGAGATACATATTTCGTCATCTTTATCTGGGTCAACAAATCTTCAATGCATAGTTAACAAAAATGATGTAAATAGAATCTGTAATTCAATCAGAGGTGAGAAATATAAGGCGGATTCTATATCTTAATCTAGTAAACGGAAGAAAATAAATTTAATTTTTTGCATAATATGGATACAATTCCGTTATATTTTAGATAAAGGTAATCAATGTTAAATTTGACATCATTTATAAAACTTCTTAAAGAATCATTAAGGGACTTAATGCCAATAATCTTGGTAATAATGTTTTTTCAACTAGTAGTAATTCAGGCTGTTCCAGATAACTGGATGGGTACAGCGATAGGTCTTGCTATTGTTGGTGTTGGTCTTGCAGTTTTTCTACTTGGTCTTGAGGTTGGAATCTTTCCAGTTGGTGAGGGACTAGCAGCAGATTTTGCTCATAAAGGTTCCACTATGTGGATAGTGATATTCGCCTTTATGATAGGTTTTGGTACAACTGTCGCCGAACCTGCTCTTCTTGTAATCGCTGATAAAGCAGCAGGGATTAGTTCTGGTAGAATCGATGCTTTTGTTCTTAGAATGGTTGTTGCATTTTCTGTTGGTTTTGCCATAGTTATTGGTGTTTGGAGAATCATTAAGGGTCACCCAATTCACTACTACATTATCACAGGTTATATACTTGTTGTAGCTGCAACTTTTTTCTCACCAAAAGAGATTGTTGGACTTGCATTTGACCTTGGTGGAGTTACAACTTCTACTGTTACTGTTCCTCTAGTAGCAGCTCTTGGTATTGGTTTAGCATCAACTATTAAGGGTAGAAATCCTGTTCTTGATGGTTTTGGTCTTATCGCTTTTGCTTCATTAACACCTATGATATTTGTACAGTTTTACGGAATCTATGTTTATCAATTTATTGAGGCTTCGGAGATAGTTGCACCAGTTGTAGCACAAGTAGCTGAGGCTAGTGTTGTTTCTATTGATTATTCTATTTTAGGAATGTTAAAAGGGATACTAAGTGTTGCTATGGATGTTGTTCCTATATTAGCAGTTATTCTGTTTTTTCAGTATATAATTCTTAAAAAACCAATTGAGAATCTAAAAGAGGTTCTTATAGGTTTTGGTTTAGTTATTATCGGTCTTGATGCTTTTATCATCGGTCTTGAGATGGGTCTTTTCTCACTTGGTGAGACAATGGCTTTTCAACTTACTCAAACTGGAAATAACCTTATTATCTACACATTTGCTTTTGCTATTGGTTTTTCTACAACAATGGCAGAACCTTCACTTACAGCAATTGCAAGAAAAGCAAAAGAGATTAGTGATGGGAAGATAAATGATTTTGTTCTTCGTATATTTGTTGCTTTTGGTGTTGCTATTGGTATATCTCTTGGTGCTTTTAGAATCGTTAATGGTGGCGAAATAGTTTACTTTATCATTGCTGGATATATGTTTGTTATTGCACTTACATTTATTGCACCAAAGTATATTATCCCTATCGCTTATGATAGTGGTGGAGTTACAACTTCAACTGTTACAGTTCCATTAGTTGCAGCTCTTGGTCTTGGTCTTGCTACAAACATACCAGGTCGTGACCCACTAATAGATGGTTTTGGTCTTATCGCTTTTGCTTCACTATTTCCAATGATTACCGTAATGGCTTATGGTGTTATCACTGAGAGAATGGGTGTTAAAGGTGAACATGAAAAAGAGGAGATTCATCTTGATGAACTTCGTCATGCAATTGAAGATGCAAACAATATGTGTTTATCAACTGTAAATGTTCATGGTACAGATAAACGCCACTCATATGAGATGCAGTTTTCAGCTGTTCATGTTATTGTTCCTCATGATGTTGAAGAGAAAGCTCTCCTTTCTGCTAAAGAAGCAGGTGCAAGAGGTGTTACAATAATGGCGGCTCATGGTATGGGTCTTGAGGAGATGGATAATTTTTATAATAGACTTCATAGTGATTCAACAGATTCTAACTTGATGTTTATTACAGCAACTAAAAATGTTGATAAAATTATACATAAGATTATGCATGACCTTGATATTACAGGTGAGGGTGAGGGTATATCTTACTCTTATCCAGTTCAAAACCTAAAAGGTTTAACATTAAGAACTAGTGATTTATAAAATATTGAAAAGGAACTAATTTATGTTATATGATTTTTCTGATTTTTTTCAAAATGATAATGGAGTTTTATTAGATAATTTTCTTGATAAATATACCTCCCATCTAAATTTAGATGGGAGTGATGATGCTCTTTTGAGTGGGTATTATAAAAATATTTTAGATATGTTTAATAAGCCTTTTGAGTTAGAAGAGATATTATTACTCTTTGAAAATTTAGCTAAACATGAAGTGTCATTAGAGTATCCTTATGTGATTATTACAAATGAGATATACAGTTTAAAAAGTATGTTAATAGATCAAATAATATTAGCAGATGTAAATTCAAATATTTTTGAATTTCTTTCATTATTTAATAAAATAAACAATAGAATTGCGAATATATATCTAAATGAATATACAAAT
>JAYEKJ010000186.1:0-26274 GCA_034660975.1 Campylobacterota bacterium | reverse complement strand
CAAAAGCTAGAGATAGCCTCAGAGTATTTTACACAGTTATGAAAGACCAAGACCAATACATAAAATTTGTATTTATGACAGGTGTAAGTAAATTCTCTAAAATGAATCTATTTAGTGGACTCAATAACCTCCAAGATATAACAACAATGAAAAAATACTCAACTATTTGCGGTTACACCCATAACGATATACAAACAACTTTTAAACAACATTTAGAAGATGTGAATTTAGAAAAGCTTAAAGAGTGGTATAACGGTTATAACTATTTTGGTGACCCTGTATATAATCCTTACGATATTTTACTTTTTCTCTCAAATGATTGTGAATACAAAAACTACTGGTGGGGAACTGGAAACCCTAGATTCTTGATTGAAAAACTAAAAACAAGCCATTACAACATCCCTCAACTTGAAAATATAGTAACAAATGATGAAACACTCAACAGTTTTGATATAGAGCACATAGACTTAGTAGCACTTCTTTGGCAAACTGGGTATCTGACTTTTGATAAAAAAGTGGAAAAAAGGGATCAGATATTTTATAAACTAAAAGTACCAAATAAAGAGATTCAATCCTCTTTAAATGAACTATTTTTAAAATATCTTACAAATCAAAATGTTGAGATAATCCAATATCAAGATGATATTTATGATGATATAACACTAGATATAAAAAACTTAGAAAATACATTGCATTCACTTTTTGCATCTATCCCTTACAACAACTATGTAAAAAATGAATTAGCTCACTATGAGGGTTACTATGCTACTGTTGTTTATACATATTTAGTATCATTAGGCTACCCTTGTATTGCAGAGGATGTTACAAATAAGGGTCGCATTGATTTAACTATAAAACTGCCAAAGAGAATAGTGATAATTGAGTTTAAAGTAGATATAAAAGAGAAAGCTCTCAAACAGATAAAAGAGAAAAAATATTATGAGAAATATGAAGATGATGGTAGAGAAATTTTTATAGTAGGAATCTGTTTTAGTAGTAGAGAGAAAAATATTAATGAATTTGAATGGGAGAAAATAAAATAATGAATAAAAAAATTGCACTATACCCGGGGACTTTTGACCCTATTACAAATGGACATTTTGATGTTATAGAGAGAGCCTTGGGGCTTTTTGATGAGGTTATCATCGCTGTGGCTATCTCACAAGACAAAAAACCTATGTTTACACTTGATGAGAGAATTGAGATGATAGAAGAATCAATTAAAAGTTTAGATAATGTAAGTGTTGTTGGGTTTGATAACCTTACAGTTGAGTTAGCAAAAACACATGATGCTACGATTCTTATACGAGGGCTAAGAGCTGTGAGTGATTTTGAGTATGAACTCCAACTTGGATATCTTAATAACTCTTTGGATGATTCTATAGAGACTGTATATCTGATGCCTAAGCTTCAACACGCTTTTATTAGTTCATCTATTGTAAGAAATTTACTGAAATTTAACGGAAAAACTGATCATTTGCTTCCTTCAGAGGTTCAAAAAATCATAAGAGGGATGAATTCATGTACATTGCAATAGAGGGGATTGATACTGCTGGAAAAAGTACACAAATTGCTGAAGTTTTTAAAAACTTTCCAGATGCTGTTGTTACAAAAGAACCAGGGGGAACTGAGATAGGTCAAGAGATTCGCAGTATGGTTTTAAGTGCAAAGGCACAAAGTAAAAAAGCTGAATTTTTACTGTTTTTAGCTGATAGAGCTGAGCATATAAAAGAGGTAATCGAACCAAATATAGATAAGATGATAATCTCTGATAGAAGTGCTGTAAGTGGTGTTGCTTATGCTCTTATCGCTGGGGATATAGATAAAAAAGATTTAGTAACTCTAAACAATTTCGCAACGAATGGAATCTACCCTGAGAAAGTTTTTTTACTCAAACTCACAAAAAAAGAGTTAGAGTATAGACTCTCTCAAAAAGAGTTAGATGGGATTGAACTTCGTGGGAGTGAGTATCTTTTAAAGATTCAAGATGCTATCATAGAAGCTACTGAGTTACTTGGTCTTAAACTTGTAACTATTGATGCAACAAAAAATATAGAGGATATAACGCAGGAGATATTAAAATCGATTTAATAGATTCTAGCTATATCAATGAGATTGAAAAAGAGTTAACTGAGCTTTTTATCTCTTCATCAAGTAAGAAGAGATATATTTTAGGTATAAATAAATTAACTAAAAGTGTATTAAAACATATAGAAGTTGATGGAATTATTGATGATTTCTCAAGAGTGCAACGCTCCCGTAAAAAAGAGATTCTACAAATAGAGGATGTGCCTAAAGATGCAATTATACTTTGGGTAGCAACAGGAAGTCCTTTAGAGGTTAAAAATAGACTAGATTCTATGGGGTTTAAAAACATAAGCTATTTGGCATTTTACAAATATTCAAACCTTGAGTTAGCTCCTCCCCCTTTTATACTTGATTTTGAAGATGATTTTAAAAAAAATTATGATGAATATCAAAAAATTTATAATCTACTTGCAGATGAGAAATCAAAAAGAATATTTGAAAAAGTGATAAATTTTAAAATCTCTTTTGATTATGACTTTATGGATGGATTTACTAATAAGCATAGTGAACAATATTTTGATAAAGAGTTGATTCCAGATATTAAAAATATAAGTTTTTTAGATGGTGGTGGCTATATTGGAGATACTGCAACTGAAGTTATAAAAAACTTTCCAGATTTTAAAAAAATATACCTTATAGAACCAATCTCTGAGAACATTAGAATCGCAAAAAGGGAGTTAGGGCATTTTAAAAATATAGAGTTTTTAGAGTGTGGTGTATCAAACAAAAAAACTACCCTCCACTTCAACGAAGAAAAATCATTCTCATCTATCTACGGAAAAGGGACTCAAAGTGTTAAAATTGATACAATTGATAATATCGTAAAAGAGAGAGTTGACTTTATAAAACTAGATATTGAGGGTGCTGAACAAGATGCGATAGATGGGGCAAAAGAAACGATTAAAAAGTATAAGCCAATTTTAGCAATTTGTATCTATCATAAAGCAGAAGATTGGTATATTATTCCTCAAAAAGTACTAGAGATAGAGAGTAGTTATAAAATTTATATAAGACATTACATGGAAGGGATTTTTGAAACTGTTATGTACTTTATACCATATAGATAAAATCGATTGGTTTGATTTAGGATGGCTATATATTTACTACTGTTTAAACTTTTTAGACTTTATATCTTCTAATATCACCGTCGCACTATTATCCAAACTTTTTGCAAGTTCACTTGTTTTTGTAACTATATTTAAAGAATCTTGCGTGTTATTATTCATTGAATCTATAAATGAATTAAATTCTTCAAGTTTATTCGCTTGTGTCTCTAAATTTTGCACAATTGAAGAGATAGACTGAACCAATGCATTTATACTAATATTTATATTTGATAATGAACTTTGTGTTCTCTCGGCTAGTTTTCTAACCTCATCAGCAACAACAGCAAATCCGCGACCATGTTCACCTGCTCTTGCTGCTTCAATAGCAGCATTAAGTGCAAGAAGATTTGTCTGATCAGCAATATCTCCAATAATCGTTATTACACTTTTAATATCTTCCGACTGCTTCGCTATCTCACTAGCTTCACCAACCATGTTCATAATATTGGATGTAATCTCTTGTGTTGAATCAGATGTTTTTTGAGTACTTTGAGACTGTCCATTTGCAGATTCTATTAACTTACTAACAAACTCATTTAATAAATTTGAATTATTTCTAAGATTTTGAGCATCATTTGAATTTTTAACCAACATTTTAGATACATCTTCACCTAGTTGATAAATCATATCATCAAGTTTAGAGTTACAATCTGGACAACCTGCTGTAAAGTCCATATTTGTATAAGATGTTAGACTTTTCTCTATACTATTCATATCGACCCCAACAGAGGCTTCTAAAGAATTTAGCATAGTGTTAAACTCATTTTTAAGTTCATTTAAAATTTGATTTGATGTATCGGCATCTACTCTTTTACTAATATCTCCTTTAGCAACAAACTTACTTATTGATAATATATTTAATAAAACTTGTTCATCACGACCATTAAAATTTTTAAACTCTTTTGCATTATTATTTATAAATTCAATTATCTTTGCAACCTCATCTTTATTATTACTAGGTTTTGATAAATAATCACTTTTTGAATCTAGAAAATCTGTTAATTTTCCTTTAATATATATATTTACAATAAATAATAATGATACAAACACTGCTAGTTCGATTAGGAGCAATCCGACAACACTTATCTGATTAACACCACTTAATAAAACAAAAGCAACACTTACTACAAAACCTATACTCATAGGGATTAAGATCTTCATCATTATTGACAAGTTTCTGTACATATTCAAACCTTTATTTTTTATAATAAAAATTTTGCCATATATAGACTAAAGATTACTTTAAACCCGAATTATGCAATAGAGAATTAAAAATTTAATCTATCATTGCAATCAAGGTAAATTCCTATTACATAATTCGGGTTAAAAATAATAAAATCAATTTTACAAAACCACCTATTATACTAAGAGCTAAACCCACTCTTAAATCCACACTCTTTTTTAACAACTATCTGTTTTTGTTTCTCTTTTCTTTTCGTATCTTTCTCTACAAATATCTTTTTACGAGTTTTTGGATCCATCTCTGTATAATACATTACAGCCGAATAAGTGCTAGGCGTAGGTGTGAAAACTTGAGCTTGTTCTGGATTCATCTTTAACTCATCTGTTGTAAATCTTTTTAACTCATGCATATCTTTCTCTTTACAACCCGGGTGAGCAGCGATGAGATAGTAAGTTAAAAACTGGTTCTTTCCAGATTCTTTATTTAGTTTGTCGTACATTTTTTTAAAATCTATCAGAGACTGTTTACCCGGCTTACCCATCAACTCTAACACATGTTGCTCAGTGTGTTCTGGTGCTACTTTCATCTGTCCTGATATATGATTATCAACCATCTCTTTTAGGTAAGAGTAACCATGTTTTTTATCAGCTGTAATTAAATCATATCTCACACCTGAAGCAACAAACGCTTTTCTTACACCCTCAACTTGGCGAATATCTCTTAAAAGGTTTATATTTCTACTATGGTCAACATCCATCACCTTACAAAGTCGCTGTGCATCTACACATCTCATGTGGTCGCAAGTACCTTTTTTGAGTTTTTTATCACACTCATAGCCGTACATATTGGCAGTTGGTCCACCAACATCAGATATGATTCCTTTGTAATCTTTATAGGAGTTAAAATCTTTTGCCTCTTTGAGTATATTATCCTCTGAACGGGTACGGATTGTTCGACCTTGATGCACACCAATAGCACAGAAGTTACACTCACCCCAACACCCATGATGTGTCATGATAGAAAATTTAATAGTCTCTAAACATTTCACTTTACCCTGCTTTGCATAATATGGGTGAAGTTCTCTTGTAAAAGGGAGATTTGAATTTGCATCCATCTCTTTCTCATTTAAATAATCACAAGGGGGATTCTGAATAAGGAATCTAGCATCTACTCTCTGACACAAACCTTTTGCAGTTATAGGGTCATTATTATCATAAAAATCATCAAAAAGATCTATATATCGCTCTTTGACATCAACACACTCTTGGTGTGATGGGAGTTGGATATACTCCTCAACTGGCTCTTTTGAGATATAACAAACACCTCTTATATCTCGCCACTCATCCCCAAGTGCTAAAGCACGAGTGAGTTGCTCTATCGCTATCTCTCCCATCCCATAGATAATTATGTCTGCTTTAGCATCAAAGATAATAGGTTTTTTCATCTTGTTTGACCAGTAATCATAGTGGCTAACTCGCCTTAGTGATGCTTCGATTCCACCTAAAACTAAAGGAACAGTATTTTTAAAATATCTTCGAATCAAGTTACAATAAACAGATAAAGCTCTATCTGGTCTTTTATCATTTTTTCCACCCGGAGTATAATCATCAGAGTTTCTAAATTTTTTAGTAGCAGTATAGTTTGAAACCATAGAATCAACACTTCCACCACTCACACCCCAGTAAAGTTTAGGCTCCCCTAGTCTCATAATATCATCAGGAGATTTAATATCAGGCTGACCAATCATCCCAACTTTGTAACCAAGTCTCTCAAGCATCCGACCAACCATAGCTACACCAATAAACGGGGAATCAATATAAGCATCACCACTCACAAGAATCACATCACAATAATCCCAACCCCTAGCATCCATCTCAGCTCTAGTGGTTGGTAGAAAATCTTTCTCACTAAATGTAATTGTGTCTCTTTTTGCCTGTTTCGTTTTACCTCTTCTGCTCAATTTTAAACCCTTTTGATTGCTAGTTAATGATATTTTACTATTTGTATGTATAATAATACTAAATGAATTTAAAATAAGAGATTAGATATGACTTACCCTTTTGAAAATTTAGAAAACTTTACACTTCCATCACTACTAGAACGCTCTGTAAAACTTTATGCCGATAGAGATATAGTTGGTAAAGCTGGTGAGGAGGCGATGAAATACTCTGAATTTAACTCCAAAGTTTTAGAGATGGTTAAACTGCTTCAACGAAATGGTATCTCTAAAGGTGATAAAGTACTTCTTCTAAGTGAAAATATGCCCAACTGGGGTATTGCATACTTTGCTGTTACATATTTTGGAGCAGTTGTTGTTCCTGTCTTACCAGATTTTCATCCATCTGATGTTCATCATATCATAAGACACTCTGAAGCAAAAGCTGTGTTTGTATCAGATAGGCATCTCTCAAGCATAGAGGAGTGTAAAGATAATGATGTTAAATTTGTTATAAATTTGGATGAATTAAAAGTAATTGATGAATTAACAAATCAAAGTTATATCTCAAAACTAGCAAACAAAATGTCAAACTTAACTAACGAGATAACAAAACCGGATGAGGATGATTTAGCTTCACTTTTATATACCTCTGGAACTACTGGTCACTCTAAGGGTGTGATGCTTTCTCATAAAAACTTAGTTACAAACGCTATGAGTCCATTTATACAATTAAAAGTAGAGCCTAATGATCTGTTTTTATCTATATTGCCATTAGCCCATACTTTAGAGTGTACAGTTGGACTAACTATACCTATACTTAACGGAGCTTCTATTTTTTATATAGATAAAGTACCAACACCAAGTGTTCTTTTAAAAGCTTTTAAAATTGTAAGACCAACTATGATGGTGAGTGTTCCACTTATCATTGAGAAGATTTATAAAAATAAAGTTTTACCAAAATTTACATCTACTCTACTTATGAGAACACTTTATAAGATTGGATTTATAAGAAAAAAACTAAATGCTATCGCTGGTAAAAAACTGATAGAAACTTTTGGTGGAAGACTAAGATTCTTTGGAGTTGGTGGGGTTGGAATCTCCCCATTTGTTGAACAGTTTCTTATAGAAGCTAAATTTCCATATATTGTAGGTTATGGCTTAACTGAAACTGCCCCCCTTTTAGCTGGTTCTATCCATGGTGGAATCCAAAAAATTCGTTCCACTGGTGTCCCTGTTGCTGGGGTAGAGCTAAAAATAAAAAATAAAGACCCAAAAACTGGTACCGGTGAAATTATCGCTAAATCCCCTAGTGTTATGATGGGGTATTTCAAAGATGAAAAACAGACTGCTGAGGTTATGGAAGATGGTTGGTTTTTAACAGGTGATTTAGGACATATTGATGAAGATGGCTATCTATTCATAAGTGGTAGAAGTAAAAATGTAATCATTGGCTCAGGTGGTGAAAACATATATCCAGAACAGATAGAAGCAAGAATCAATCAGAATGAAGCGGTCTTAGATTCATTAATGATGATGCAAGATGGAAAACTTATTGCAAGAATCCATTTAGACTATGAACTCATAGATAAAAAATTTGAAGCAAATAAAAATAGTGAAGCTCAAGTTAGAGAAGATATAGCAAATTTTTTAGAAGAGTTGCGTTTAGATGTAAACTCTAACATCTCATCATTTAACCGAATGGTTAAGTTTGTTGAGCAGATAGAGCCTTTTGTAAAGACTCCAACGAAGAAGATTAAGAGATATTTATATGCTGATTAAAAGTGGATTAAATCCACTTAGTTTTTTCATCTAGCTAAATTGTGGTTGTAAGAAAGGGATAACCTGTTTTTTACGACTTAGAACTCCATCTAACCAAACTTGAGAATCTTCTAGTTTACACTCAAAAGCACTCTCAATCTTAGAATTATCATCACTTACCACTAAAAGTTGTGAACCCTCTTTCATAATATCAGTTAAAAGGATAAGAACAGAGTGAAGTCTACCCTCCTCTTTTAACTTTTTCATATCAGCAAAAAGATCTCTTTTCATCTCATCAAAAACAGTTAAATCAACAACTTCAAGTTGTCCAACACCAAGTTTTGAGCCACCCATAGTGAACTCTTTATAATCACGAGTTGTTAACTCTCTTGGTGTTGCACCCTGTACTGCTGATTTTACGATAAACATCTCCATACCAAGAGCTTTATAATCTGCGATACCTGCAATACCAGCTAACTCTTTACAGATTTTAGTATCAATCTTTGTACAAGTTGGTGATTTGAAAATCACTGTATCACTAAGAATCGCACATAGCATCATCCCAGCGATATCTTTAGGAATCTTAATTCCATGATAATCATACATCTCTTTAATAACAGAGTTAGAACACCCAATAGGTCTAATCCAACACTCTAAAGGAGTTGAAGTTGTTAAATCTCCTAGTTTGTGATGATCTACTATTCCAAGGATTGTAGCCTCTTTAATATCTTTTGGTGCTTGACCTAAATCAGAAAAATCTACTAGATAAACATCTTCACCTGCATAAGAGGTTTTAAGCTCTGGAGTATCAGCACCAAACCTATTTAAAATAAATTCCGTTTCAGGAGATATATCACCTTGACGAGTAGCGATACAATCTTCACCTAGTTCATTTTTTAGATATGCAAGAGAGATAGCACCTACAATAGAATCACTATCAGGGTTAGTGTGACCAAAAATATATGTTGACATAGAAAAGCCTTTGATTTTTTCGCAATTATACATAATTAGACTAAAGTTTGTGATAAAATCTGATAATGATATTACAAAATAATAAAAAATTAAAACTTATACTTAAAATCTCACTACCTATTGGTATTTTATTTTTATTAACTGCTTGTAGTGATGAGGAGATAGATTCCAATTCTATCATCCAATGTGATTCTATCATAGAAAAAAACTATTATGAGATATGCTACGATTATAATTTAAAAGGTGCTTTATTTGTATCTTACTCACTTAATGGCTCCCTTGTTGATAATCCAAATATAACACAAAGACCACCATTTTATAAAGAATCAACAATTCCAAAAGAGTATCAAAGTGATTATTATGATTATACTGGAAGTGGTTATGATAGAGGTCATTTAGCTAATGATGCCTCTTTTGATTATTCAGATTCCTCTTTAACTAGTGTTTATACCATGGCAAACATCATCCCTCAAGATTCAGATGTAAATCGATACTCATGGATAGACACAGAAAATCTTGAGAGAGAAAAAGCAAAACTATATCAAGATGTAGATGTTGTTATTGGGATAAAATATAGTGATAATCCACTTACTATTGGTGAAAATGAGATAGCCGTACCTTTTGGATTTTACAAAAAAATCTCAAACTTGGAACATAATTATGAGGAGTGTTTTTACTATGAAAATATCCCTTACGATATTGAAAGTGATACAATTTTGGAGCATAAAACCTCATGCTCCTCCCTTAATTTTGATTATTACTAAATAAAGGGCACCTCCAACACCATTGACTTAAGCATATAGACACTTTGGAACCTCGAATTTCAAACGCTAAAGCGTGACTTAGAAAAAACTAAATTTTTTTCTGTATTCGAGGCAAGTGCTTTTGTTTCCCTTGTCAGCCTCGAATAAATTCGAGATTCCAATCCTTAAGTCAATGGTGTTGAAGGGCACCTCTAAAATCTATTTTAATAATCTTGCTATTTTAACTTGAAGTTTTAACCATGTTCTTTGCTCTAAGAGTGGAAAACCTCCAAAAGTTTTACCACTCTCTTTGATGTTATTTGTGATTCCACTTCTTGCTGCAAATGTAGAAAATGGTGCAATTTCGAGATGCCCTGCAAAAGCAGACTGACCACCAACTACAACATTTCGTCCTAGTTTAGTTGAACCAGCACTTCCTGATTGTGCAACAAATACAGAGTATTCACCTATCTCACAATTATGTCCAATCTGAACTAAATTATCTATACGAACACCTTTTTTTATAAGCGTAGCACCAAAAACAGCACGATCTATACTTACATTACTACCAATCTCAACATCATCCTCTATAACAACATTTCCATTTTGGTAGATTTTTTTGTGCTCACCTAGTTTATTTGTAGCAAAACCAAAACCATCAGCACCAATAGATGTATTTGAGTGGATAATACAATCACTTCCAACTACACAATCTCTATAAATTGTAGTGTTTGGATAGATGATAGTGTTATCGCCTATCACCACATCTGTACCAACATAAACATGAGCTAAAATAGTACAGTTTTTACCAATTTTAGCACCATTGGCAATCTCAGCTTTTGGAGAGATTTTACTCCCCTCGCCTATTACAGCTTGAGCTAAAGAATCATCCTCTATAAGTGGAGCAAACTTTTTAGATAAGATTGCCATCTCCCAATAAGGGTTATCAACCACTAAAGCTACACAAGATTTAGGAACATACTCTTTTGTTTTAGAATCAACTATAATAGCCCCTGCATTTGATATAGCAATATCTTTTACATACTTCGCATTTGAGACAAAAGATAGCTCACTGCTTGAAGCATCTTTTAATGTATTCATACCAATTATCTCAATATCTTTGCCACTAAACTCTGCACCAATAATATTGGCTATCTCTTGCAATCTCATAATTATCTCTCTAGTGCTACTGCACCACTTCTAACAATCTCTTTAGGATTATATCTTTTGATAGCTTTTAAAAAATTATCTACTCTACTTGATTCATCAGCTACCATAGCGATAATAACATTTTCACCAACATTTACAATCTTTCCATTATATGCTTCACATAAAGCATTAATATCACTCAAAGATTCTGTAATAGGGAATTTAATAAGAGCCATCTCTTTCTCAACCATATCAGCATGTTCATACACTTTTAAAACTGGAATCAGTTTATGGAGTTGTTTAGTGATTTGTTCAATAACTCTTACTGAGCCAGATGTTACAATTGTAAGTCTTGAATACTTAGAATCTGGGATTGGTGCAACTGTTAATGATGTGATATTATAACCACGACCAGAGAAAAGGTCTGTGATACGGGATAAAACACTAGCTTCATTAACAACGATAACTGAAACTACTCTTCTTTCGCTATTTTCACTCATTATTTTGTCCCCTTTTTCTCTAATAACATCATGTTAAACAAACTTCCACCTGCTGGTACCATCGGCATAACATTTTCCATTCTATGCACAATCACTTCTATAAAAGCAACTACATCTTTCTCAACTGCATCTTTAAGTGCTGCATCAAACTCCTCTTTTGTGTGAACTCTATAACCAAGTCCACCAAAAGCTTCTGATAATTTTACAAAGTCTGGTTGAGTAGTTAAATCTGTCTCACTATGTCTTTTATCATAAAAAAGTGTTTGCCATTGACGAACCATACCAAGATAGTTATTATTTAAAATAATATTGATAACCGGTAGTTTTTTCTCAACTGCTGTCATAAGCTCTTGACAATTCATAAGAATAGAACCATCACCTGTAAAGTTGATACTTGTTTTCTCAGGAGAAGCTGCTTTTACACCAAGTGCTGCTGGAAAACCAAATCCCATAGTTCCAAGTCCACCTGAAGAGATAAACTGACGAGGACGGCTAAATGGGTAAAATTGACCTGACCACATCTGATGTTGACCAACATCTGTTGAAATATTAGCATTATCACCAAGAAGTTCACCAACTCTTTTAACAACCCACTGAGGTTTAATTTTCTCAGAATCTTCATGGAAAGTTAAAGGGTGTAACTCATCAAAATTAGCTACTGTTTCTCTCCAAGCTTCATAGCGAGTAGATTCTACTCTCTCACAATGATTTAACATCTCATTTACAACATTTTTAACATCACCAACTATTGGGTAATCAGCGTTAACAAGTTTAGAGATAGAAGCTGGGTCAATATCTACATGGATAACAGCAGCATTTTTAGCAAACTCAGAAAGTTTACCAGTTACACGGTCATCAAATCTAGCACCAAGGGCGATAACTAGATCTGTTTCACTCATAGCCATATTTGAAGCGTAAGAACCATGCATACCAAGCATACCAACAAGTAGATCATCATCATGAGAAAGAACACCACGAGCCATAAATGTCTCAACTGCAGGGATCCCAGTCGTATGCACTAAGTCTCTAACCTCATAAGCTGCATTTGCATTTATGATTCCACCACCAAGGTAAAAAAGTGGTCTTTTAGCTTTAGAGATAGCTTCCATCGCTTTTTTAATCTGACGAGGGTTACCTTTTACATTTGGTTTATAAGTTTCAAGTTCAACCTCAATATCATAGTTGAATTCAGCGATTTGAGCAGTAACATCCTTAGGAATATCAACATGAACAGGACCTGGACGACCAGTACTTGCAATATAAAATGCCTCTTTAAGTACACGAGGTAAATCTTTAGCATCAGTTACAAGGTAGTTATGTTTTGTACATGAACGGGAAATTCCAACAGCATCAATCTCTTGAAATGCATCTGTACCTATTAGACTCATTGGTACTTGACCTGAGATAACAACCATAGGGATAGAATCCATGTAAGCATCAGCTAAACCAGTTACAGCATTTGTAAAACCTGGACCTGAAGTAATCATAGCAACACCAACTTTTCCACTAGCTTTTGAGTAACCCTCAGCAGCATGGATAGATGCTTGTTCGTGTCTATTTAGGATATGTTTAAATCCATCTTGTTTGTATATCTCATCATAGACATTCATAATCGCTCCACCAGGGTAGCCAAAAACTGTGTCTACACCCTCTGCGATTAAAGCTTCGATTACCATCTGTGCTCCACTTATTTGCATGAAAAGTCTCCTCTATAAAAAATTGTAATTTTAAAAATTTGTGGATTATATCCAAGGAGAGCTATATTTGAGGTTAATTGTGAAGATAGTTTTTTACTCTAAGATAGAGTTAAATATCATAGATGGTCTCCATTCTGCTAAAGAACCTTTAGTAAGTGTCTCTAACTCCATTTTACTCTCTTTATGATATCTTTTAAAGATATTAAAAAAGCTCTCCATCTGATTTTGAGAACCAAAATAAGAAACATATTTTTTGATTCCACTCTCTATAACTTTTAATTCCTCTTTTTTGACTAATGCATTCTCTAACTGACGCATATAACACCAACCAAAAATAGTAGCTATTGACATATATCTTGATTTCATGTTCATATATATCTCAAGGGAATCTTTTATACCCTCTGGATCACCTTTTGCTGCATAACTATTTGCTACTGATACATCATCACTCCACTCCTCTTGTAGCCTTTTCCCATCAACTGTATCTAATAAATCTTCATGCTTATCTAATAAGGCATAAGCTAATATAATATTATCTTCTTTAATCGCACTATTAAATTGTTGTTTAGCACTTATATCATCTATAATCTCTTTTACTTCAAGAGAAAAATTACTGAAGTTATGTAAAATATGTAACATCTTCAATGCTGTATTTATCTCATTAGCATCTATAAGCTCATAAACTTTTGTATATAACTTATCCCCATAATTTATCATCTTTGCATATTCTGGAAACTCTTTTAAATATGGATGGTGTTTTACAAGTTCACAAGCAATTTTAAAATCTTTTTTACCAACTACATCTTTAAATCTTTGATACACAGTACCTTGTGTAAATAACTCTTGTATGTACATAGTTTTACTACTTATTCCCCTAAATGGAGCTAGTATTTCACGAGCTTTTTCAATTGTATTTCTATCAAGAGCATATTGTTGAGCTATAACAAATGTTTTTTGCCATCTTTGCTCTAAAGATTTATAAATGCTAGAGCTTTTATACATTGGATGTTGAGCAACTAGCCCATAAGCAAGTGCAATCTTACCCCCTTTAGCAAAAGTTGTAAATTTCTCAAAATCATCATATTCAGATAAAACATTTTTAAATAGTGTTCTTTTTGATGGAACTTTACTAAAAAGGTCAAACAGAGTTACAGCTTTTTTTCTATCATTATTTTCTAAACAAAGTTGTGCTTTTTCAAGTGTTTGATCCCATAAATTGGATATAAACTCATAAATATCTGTATATACCAATAGTGGATTTATTTTCATATAAAATTCTAAAGTATCAAAATCTCTTTCCTCTAATAACTCTTTTAATTTTTCTACCCCATCTTCTGTGTCATAAAAAAACAGCTCTCCATCACTTGTGCCAATAATCAACTCTTTCGTATCTTCATCAAAAATCATTGAGCTTATAGTAGAATTAAGTTTAATATATTTATCATCTATCAGCTCATAAGTTTCTAAATCATAAACTAAAACATATCCTAACTCTGTCCCTACAAAAAGAAATCTATCATCTTTCGCAGTAACTATTTGTGTTACATCATCATGCATAGATTGTATTCTATGAAGTATCTCTCCAGAATGGATATTCCAAATAATTGCATGATTACTTTTATCAATGCTTAAAAGTCTATGTTTATTTAAAAAAACTAACTTCATAACAGGATAAGAGTGTCCCCTTAATTTATGTGATGGTGTCATAGTAGCTAAATTAAATAGTTGTATTTTTCTATCGTAACTTGCAGTTGCTATCCACTGAGCATTTTTACTAAATGTAATATCATTAATTGTATCTGCATGAGTAGGAAGAACTAAAGCTAACTTTCCACTTTTGATATCGATAACAAATGTTTTGCCATCATCACCACAAGAAAACATATAACGATCTTTTGGATCAATCCCTGAACATGAGACTTCACCCTGATGCCTCGTTACTTTAGCAACACTCTTTTTTGTTTTTGAGTTGTAAAGTGTAGTCTCTCTGCAATTAGAACTTAAAGATGCAAAAAAAGAACCATTATTTGTAAAAGAGATAACATCTGTTTTATATCTTTTATGCTCAATATTAGCTTTAAATCCCTTTAATAATTGAAAGTTTTTTTTATCAAAAAATCTCACGGTTGTTTTAGAATCTGAAATAAGTAAACTTTCATCTTCTAATATTTTCATAAAAATAATTGCTTCTGCAAATTTCTTAGTTCTAATCGCTTTCATCTATATCTCTCTTATATATCCCTCTGCTAAAAGTTTATCTTTTATCTCTTTTTGATGTTCATCACCCTTAGTTTCCATATGTACAGTTACATTTGCATCACCATAATCAAGGGATATTGATGTTCTATCATAAGCGATATGGACAATATTTGCATTTAACTCTTGAAGAATTTGGGTGAATCTCATGAGTGAACCTGGCTTATCAACTAAAGTAACCGTTAGTTTCATTTTTCTACCAGATTTTAAAAGACCTTTTTCGATAATTACTGAAAGTAGTGTAACATCCATATTTCCACCACTCAATACAACAGCAACTTTTTTATCTTTTAAGTGTGGAAGTTTATCATGTAAGAGTGCTGCAACACCAACTGAACCTGCACCCTCAACAACTAGTTTTTGTTTCTCAAGTAAAAATAAAATCGCACTAGCTATCTCCTCATCATCAACACTAACAACCTTATCTACACTACCAAGCATATAGTTTAGTGTAACCTCTGAAGTATCACGAACAGCTATACCATCAGCAATAGTCCTGACACTTGTTGAATCAACGCCATAACCAAGTTCAAAAGAGTTTTTAAGTGCTGGTGCACCCTTAGCACCTACCCCTATCACCTCTATATTTTTGTTTTTTGCTTTAAATGCAGTAGCCATACCAGATATAAGTCCACCACCACCAATAGGGATGATAACAGCATCTAAATCTTCACATTTATCTAAAATCTCAAGTGCAACTGTTCCTTGCCCTGTAATAACCTCTTCATCCTCAAAAGGATGAACAAAAGTTAAAGAGTTTTTCTCTCCATACTCAAGAGCAAAACCATAAGCTTCATCATAATTTTTACCATGTAGAATAACTTCTGCACCAAAATGTTTCACACCATTTACTTTTGTAAGTGGTGTAGATTCTGGCATAATAATCACAGCTTTTATATTGAATTTTGATGCTGAGAGAGCTACCCCTTGTGCATGATTCCCAGCACTTGCAGCTACAACACCACAAGATCTTTGTTGGTCACTTAGCGTTGCTATTTTATTGTAAGCGCCACGGATTTTAAAAGCACCAGTAACTTGAAGATTCTCTTTTTTGAGATAAACTTCACTAGCAACTATTTCACTTAAATATGGTGCATGAGAAAATGGGGTATCTACTATAACATCTTTGATTCTCTCTTGAGCTTCATATATTTTTTCTAAACTTAACAATTTTGTACCTCATAAATTTTTATGCTCTACCATAGTACACATACTCTGAACTACAACCATCCCAGCATCTTTAGCTTTTTGAGCTGCTTCATTATTTACAATCCCTTGTTGAGACCAAAAAACTTTTATGTCACCCCTAGCTATAGAAGCATCTGCTATCGCACCTAAAGCATTTGGCTTTCTAAATATATCCACCATATCGACATTTTGAGGAATCTCTGCAAGTGAACGATACACTTTCTCACCAAGAATCATCTCCTCTTTAGGGTAAACAGGAATAACTTTATATCCAGCCTCTTGTAGATATTTAGCCACTCTATGACTTGGTTTTTGGGAATCTGGGGAAAGTCCTAAAACTGCAATAGTTTTAACACTATCAAAAATCTTTTGAATCTCTTGTTTATTTGAATTTACTGATGGGAATTCACACTCCATAACTAAGCCTTTTGTATAAAAATATTAAATGATTATATCAAAAAATAATAAAGTTAAAGTGTTTGAAGTAGCTTTAATGCACCTTTTACAAGTGAAGCTGTATCTTCACCTTCACAACCACTAAGAGCTTTTGAAATTTTATCTTTTTTAAATCCTAAAGATTCTAAAGCTTCTGTTGCTTCACTAAAAGCCAAAGAGGCAGGTGAAGTTGTAGATACTAACTCTGTATCAAATCCAGCTAGTTCAACTAAAATTCGCCCTGCACTCTTAGGTCCAATCCCTGGAACTTTTTTTATCCCATTCATATCTTTATTATTGATAATAGTTGCAAACTGCGATGGAGTATATGTTGAACAAATTGCCATTGCAACTTTTGGACCAACACCATTGATTTTTATAAGTCTAGCAAACATCTTTTTTTCACTCATCTCTAAAAAACCAAACAAAAGTTGTGCATCCTCACGAATGATTTGAGAAGTAAAAAGATTTACTTTTGTTTTTGGTAAAGCTGAAAATGTTTGTAGGGAGATAAATACTTCATAAATAACTCCATTTACATCAATATGAACAAACGAAGGCTCTTTATATTCTACTTCACCTTTTAAACCAACTATCATGCTTTAACTGCTTTTATTTCAAACTCACCTTCATCAACCTCTACAACTGCAAATATTTTATCTGATGAGCCCTCTTGAGGTTTAAAGCTCAACTCCATTGGTGGATCAATAAGTTTAAATCTTAACTCATTATATCCAACCCATTTACCTCTATTTATAATTCTTGCATCAAAAACATTATCTTGAAAAGATGCTGTTCTGGTAGTTAAAAGTCTAAGCTGATCACTTTTTTGATCATGCTCTTTTTTTATAACTGCTAAATGTGCTTGTGTCTTTTGAAATTGTTTATATTTTTTTACAAATGATTCTGGCATTTTAACACCATTCTTTTTGTAATGTAATAATCTTTTTTTAACATCATTAAATGATGCCATATTTTTTTCTATGAGTGTTGTGTATTTATCTACATCTTTTTTAAGTGTATCAACAGCAGTTTTTAATCTTTTTATACTTCCTTTATTTTCATCAACACCTGCTTTTGTGTCTTTTTTCAAAAGTGGATCTATTGTAAAAATGTTTTCACTTCCCTGAAGCTTTTTAATCTCTATAAGTCTTGAAGCAGTAGCTTTTACATAAGAAGCACATAGGTCTATAACCACCTCTTTACAATTTACTTTTCCACCTAAAGCTTGAGATATCTCTACAAATTCACCATCAATAACTCCATGCTCAAGTCTTGTAACATGCACATCCCCACCATGAGCTAAACCTTTATGAACATGTATTCGAATATCTTCTGCCGTAATTTCTGATGTTTTATGTGTTTGACCATCTATAATTACTTTTACTGCAGTTATTGTTGCACCAGAACCCACATTACCCTCAACATGTATCTCATTAACTTCAACATTCATACCACTACCAATAGCATCTTTTATTGAGTTAGCCTCTTTTACATTTATAGATACATCAGCATCTAATTCACTAGCGATAGAACCTGTTGTTTTAAAACTAATCTCACCAACATCTACCTCTGTCTTTATTTCATACTTATTATCTTTATAGGAGATATAGCCATTTTCATTAGCCAGATACTTTATACCAAGTTTACTCTCTTCAACTTTTATTGTATTATCTACATTAAATGCTGGTTTGTTATCTACCACTGGGTCTTTAGGCTTCATAAATTCACCACGACAATCTCTACCAGGTTTACCTAATCTGGCTTTTTTATACTCAATTAAGAGTTCACCAGTTTCAACACTTTTAATAAAACCTCTTGATGCATAATCAACCTTTTCATTCTTACCAATCTCTTCTTTTTTATCATAATGTAGGATTATAGAATCGTTTGTAGTTGGAGTTGGTTCAAAACTCTCAGCTATTAAAATAGTCTCACTTTTTTCATAAATAACCTCCTCTTCGATTCTTACATGAGCTGATATTTTAGAAACTGCTCTAGCTAACATTCCATCAAATATGTTAATCAACATCCCTGCTCGTATTTTTCGTTTATTTATTAAAATTAAAAGTTCTTTTTCAAATCTAGGGTTATAACTAACTTGTGAGCCTTTTTGTATACTCAAATAAACTTTACATTTTGTTGCATTCGCCCCAACAGCTAGTTTAAAATCTTTATACAAATCTTCCTTATTACCTTTTGAGAAAATCTCTATCTCATACATCTGTTTTATTTGAAAATCTGGATTTAAAAGTGCAGCCTCGTCTATCTCATCTAATGTATTAGAATTTATCTCATCCCAATCACTATCTTTGCCACCATTACTCATCCGAGTATATGTTTGAACCTCAATAATATTAAAATCTAATTTCTCTACTGAAACACCATAAGTTTTAGCAACTGTTACCAACTCTTTCGCTACATTTTGAGTCCTAACAACGGTAGGACGAATTTTGTTTGAAGATATATCTGTTGTTTTTTTAGAACTAAATAGGGCCATATTTCGATACCATCACTTAATAAATCAATTTTCAGAAGATATTTTAACCAAATGTTTGTTAATATTATGTAAGTTAAATCATTAAAGAGCACAAATCCAATGTTTAAAGCCATATTTACCAACAGTTTTGGAATCCTAATCTCAAGAGTTTTAGGATTTATCCGAGACCTTTTTACAGCATCTGCACTCGGTGCAAATATTTATAGCGATATTTTTTTCATAGCTTTTAAACTACCAAATCTATTTCGTAGAATCTTTGCTGAGGGTGCGTTTACACAAGTTTTTATCCCTGCATTTGCAAAAACCAATCATAAAGGTGTTTTCTCTGCTAACATATTTATAGTTTTTTTATCTATCATATTTTTTATCACTATGCTTGTGAATCTTTTACCATCTTTAGCCACACAAGCGATAGCCGTTGGATTTGATGAGAAAACCATAGAGTTAGCCTCCCCTTTTGTCGCTATAAACTTTTGGTATCTTCCACTTATATTTGCCGTTACATTTTTAAGTACAATGCTCCAGTATAAGAATCATTTTGCAACATCAGCATTTTCAACTGCCCTACTCAACCTATCTTTGATTTTGGCACTATATTTTTCTCAAGACAAATCTCAAGATGAGATAGTTTATTATCTTAGTTGGGGTGTAGTTATTGGTGGAATCTTACAGTTAGCTGTTCATATTTTAGCTATATACAAGATGGGATTATCTAAGATTCTCATAGGTGGTTTCAAACATCTAAGAGTAAAATCAAAAATAATCAAAAAAGATACTAAAGAGTTCAGAAAACAATTCTTTCCAGCGATGTGGGGAAACTCTACTGCTCAAGTGAGTGCATTTTTAGATACTTTTTTAGCTTCATTTCTTGTAACTGGTTCTATCTCATATCTCTACTATGCCAATAGAATCTTCCAACTCCCCTTAGCACTTTTTGCCATCGCTACTGCTATCGCCCTATTTCCTCGTGTTGCAAGATTCTTAAAACAAAAAAAAGAGGAAGAAGCACTTACTTATTTAGGTAAAGCATTTTGGTTTTTAACTTTTTTACTAACTGCAAGTACTATTGGTGGATTTATCTTAGCACAAGAGATAACTTGGTTACTTTTTGAGAGGGGTGCTTTTAGTTCTCAAGACACATCAAACACAACTGCCGTTTTACAGATGTATATGATAGGATTACTCCCATTTGGACTTCAAAAACTATTTTTACTTTGGATATATGCACAAGAGATGCAGATGAGAGCTGCAAAAATCGCAACTATCTCACTAGGTGCATACATAATCTTAGCCCTAGCACTCATATCACCTATGGGTGTAAGTGGTTTAGCTCTTGCAAGTACAGTGGGTGGTATTTTAGGGTTTAGTTTAACTATAAAAGCTTTTGGCGTAAAAAACTTTCTAGATATACTTCGCTCTAAAAATTTAGTTTATCTTCTTGTTGGCTCAGTAGGATTTACTTTTTTACTGTTGGAGTTTAAAGATTTGATAAGTGGGTATATTTTATAAACAATTACTCTTTTAACCCGAATTATGCAATAGGAATTTACAAAATTTACCTATGCTTGTAATCAAGGGATGTTTAGTGAAAATTTTTAAGCCACCTTATTGGTGGTGTAAATTTTTAATGAATGTGCCTTGGTTATAATGATAGATTAAATTTTTAATTCTCTATTGCATAATTCGGGATAAAGGAATACTTTGTCCAATAGTCGCTGGTTCCTATTTAAGCCCTCTTTATATACACCCATTTTTTACCTTTTATTATGGTCTTATTATACCCTTATCTAGGTACTGCATCGCTTTTTTAATCTTTGTTTTGTTAGAATATTGTATATTTTCTGAGGTTGAATTCTTTCACAGTCTCACTCAAACAAATATCTAAGAATCAAGAGCAAGAGGCAAAAGCTAACTAAATCGAAAAGGTAGGTTCTACAAAGAATACAAAGTTGTTTAACTAAAGATATTCTTCAAAATCGGATATAATACAAATATAAATAAAAGGGACTTTCAGTGCATATAAACAACTTTCACATCAATACTATTAATATAAAAAATTATAAAAAATATGATTCTTTAAATCTTAATTTCAATAATAATTTTATGTTAATTATTGGAGAAAATGGAAGTAGGAAAACATCTGTACTCGATGCAATCGCTACATTACTTGGTGGATACTTACAAGCTTTTAAAAATATACCTGCAAAAGAGAGACACTCAATATTAAAATCAGATATTAAACTTGACATCATAGATAAAGATGAAAACATATCTGTTAAGTATAATATACCAGTGACTATATCTGGGGTATGTAGTATTAATGACGATAGTGTAAACATACAAAGAGTTGGACAAAATACAGCTACAAACACAAAAACGACACTCTTAAAAACTGAGAATCAAGAACTACTAAACATTGTAAAAGACCTTGAAAAAGATGATGATAATATTTTACCAATCATCTCGTATCATGGAACAGGAAGACTTTGGGAACAATCGAATAAAAAAAGTTCTAAAATGGAAAAACTTACAACCTATGATGGATATAAAGATTGTTTAAATGCAAAATCTAATTATAAAAACTTCATAACATGGTTTGAAAAACTAGAAAGAAATGCTTTTAATGTACGAAAAGAGATACCCATTCTTGAAGCTGTAAGAGATACTGTTATAAAAATGATGTCAATTTTAACAAAAAAAGAGGTAGAACTTTTTATTTATAGAGATTCTGATTTAGAGATAAAATTTAAAGATGAAGAGAAAAGGGAAAAAGTATCTACTTTAAGTGATGGGTACAGAAATATAATAGGAATCGTCTCTGATATTGCGTATAGAATGGCGATTCTAAACCCTAATCTAGGATTAAAGGTGATTGAAAAAACATCTGGTGTTGTTTTAATAGATGAGATAGATTTACATCTGCATCCTAAATGGCAAAAAGAGATTGTAAATATTTTAATCACTTTATTTCCAAAAGTGCAATTTATTGCAACAACACATTCACCTTTCATTATACAATCTCAAACAAGTGGAAGTATTATTAAACTTGATGAATCAAATGAAACTTTATCTGTTGATGCAACTGAATTAAGTATTGAAGATATATCTGAAAATATTCAAAAAATACCTACTCCTCAAATGAGTTCTAAAAAAATAGAGATGCTTGAAACGGCAAAAGAGTATTTCGATAAGCTAGAACTTTTAGAAAAAGGTGAAGTATCTGCAGAAGAGATTCAAATCATAAAAGATAGGCTTGATGAAGTTTCTGCTTTATATGATGATAATATGGCTTATGTTGCCTTTTTAGAAAGAAAAAGATTGATTGTAGAAAGTAAACTATGAGACCAGTAAATAGAGGTGAAATACCGAAAAAAGAGGATGGAACAGATAAAGTTTATACTTCTTATTCTCAAGTAAAAGATGATTTAAGAGATAGATTAGGCTCTTTTTGTTCTTATTGTGAAATGAATATTCAAAATCAACCTGATATTGAACATGTAATTCCTAAAAGTAAAAATCCTGCTTTAGAAAAAGAGTGGAGTAATTTTTTGTTGGCTTGTAAATCTTGCAACATTATCAAAGATAATAATAACGATACTAGAGATGGTTATGTATTTCCAGATACTGATAATACTTCATTTTTATATGAATACTCAATAAATGGAATAAAGGTTAAAGACACTTTAGATGAAGATATTAAAAAGTTGGCAACTGCTACATTTGATTTAGTAGCATTAAATAGAAAAACTGACAGTTCAAATAGAGTTGATGATAGAGCCTTAGCTAGAAACAACGCATGGGATAAAGCTCAAATGGCATTAGAAGATTTTTTAGATGGCTCAAATAATCCAGCTATGATTAGACAAACTGCTAGATCTTGTAATGGCTTTTTTTCAATGTGGGTTCAAGTATTTAAAGATTACCCTGAAGTCAAAAAAGCTATTTTAGAAAATGTAGCTGGTAGTGACCTAAGTTGTTACGATAGCTATATAAACCCCTTAGAACAAATATTACGAAATAATTAACAAGGAAAAAAATGACAATTTACGATTCAGTACAAAAAACAAAAAGAGAATTTACACCACAAATAGAGGGGAAGGCTACACTTTATGTGTGTGGTCCAACAGTTTATGATGATGCTCATTTAGGGCATGCAAAATCCGCTTTGGTTTTTGACCTTTTAACTCGTGTGCTTAAAGCTAATGGTTATGATGTGACTTATGCTAGAAATATCACTGATATTGATGATAAGATTATCAAAAAAGCGATAAAGCAAAAAAAAGATATAAAAGAGATTACTGATTTTTATACTGATGCTTTTCATAAAGAGATGGCTAGTATTGGGGTTGCTCGTCCAGATATTGAGCCTAAGGCTACTGAATCTTTGGAAGCGATGTATGAACTGATTCAAAAGCTAATAGATTCTAATCATGCTTATGCAACTGTTGATGGAGATGTTTATTTTGATACTGCGAGTGATTCTGAGTACCTTAAACTATCCTCAAGGATTCAAGATGAAGAAGACAAGCAGAATCGTATTGAGAGTTCATCTCTAAAGAAAAACCCTGCTGATTTTGCTCTTTGGAAATCAGTGAAGGATAATTCTATCACTTTTGAGAGTCCTTTTGGAGCTGGTCGCCCTGGGTGGCACTTAGAGTGTTCAGCGATGATAGAGAAACACCTTGCAACTCCAGATGCTGAGTTTGCAGTAGATATTCATGGTGGTGGGGCTGACCTACTCTTCCCTCACCATGAAAATGAAGCTGCACAAACAAGGTGTGGAACTTCTCACGCTTTAGCAAACTACTGGATGCATAATGGTTTTGTAAATATCAATGGGGAGAAGATGTCTAAATCTTTAGGTAATAGTTTTTTCTTAAAAGATGCCCTTAAAGAGTACGATGGAGAGGTTTTAAGATTCTATCTTTTAAGTACACATTATAGAAGTAACTTTAATTTTAATACCCAAGATTTAACTATTGCTAAAAAAAGATTAGACAAGATATATAGACTTAAAAAAAGGCTTTTTGGATTGGCTCAGAACTCAGATTCTACAAAGTTTAAAGATGAACTTCTAAAAGCTCTTAGTGATGATATGAATCTCTCATCTGCCCTTGCACTTATAGATGAGATGATTTCAAATGCTAACGAGACTTTAGATACAGCTGGAAAACATAAGGTTCTTAAAAAAGAGACTATATCTAATTTAGCATATATAGAGGAGATTTTAGGATTCGGAGTTAAAAACCCTTTTGAGTATTTTCAGTTTGGGATAGATTCTGAGACTAAATCAAAGATTGATGAGTTGATAGAATTAAGAAACGAAGCTAAAAAAGAGAAAAACTTTGAACTCTCCGATAAGATTCGTGATGAGATTTTAGCTTTTGGTGTGAGTATCATGGATACACCTGCTGGTACTTTTTGGGAGAAAATATAACTTATGAATGATTTAATACTTTACCCATTCATTGGGCTTATAATACTTTATATCTTATACTCAAAAGGGATTATATTAGCAGATTTTAATTTCGCTACTCCTAAAGAAGCTATGGATATTATGACAAATGAAAAAAATAGTACAATTATTTTGGATGTAAGAACAGATGCTGAATATAAGACTTCGGGACATATTAAAGGTGCTATTTTAATCCCTGTTCAAGAGCTTAAATCTAGGCTAAATGAGCTTGAAAAGTTTAAAGATTATAAAATTCTTGTATATTGTGCAAGTGGTAACCGTAGTATTTCAGCTTCTCGCATATTGTATAAACATGATTTTAATCCTTATAATATTAATGGTGGAATCTATAACTGGTCAAATAAGGGTTATAAAATTGAAAACTAAAAGAGATACTCATGAAATTAGATAATATACTTCACCTCCTAAGGGTACATACAGATGAACTAGGAGTAGAGTTTAAAAGGTTATTTCATGGTCGTGGTGGGCTTTATGAGGGGTACAAACATCTCACAATAGATTCCATTGATAAGATTCTTAATGTAGCACTTTACCAAGAAGAGGAAAATGAAGCAGAGTTAATCACTATGCTCAAAGAGTTTATATCTTTAACACAACATGACACTATCGTTTTGCAAAGAAGATTCTTAAAAGGCTCCCCTAGTGAAGTTATCGTTGGTAAACTAGCTGATGAACTCTTTGTAGTTGAAAATGGGATGAGATTCAAACTCAACCTACTCTCAAACCGTAACAGTGGTTATTTCCCTGATATGAAAAATGGTAGAGAGTTTGTAAAAAATAACGCTAAAGATAAATCTGTTTTAAACCTCTTCTCATATACTTGTGCTTTTAGTGTTGCAGCCGTTATGGGTGGAGCATCTAAGGTATCAAATATCGACATGAGCAAAGGTGCTTTAAGTACAGGACGAACCAACCATCACTTAAATGATTTAGAGATGAGAGGTGTGAGCTTTCACCCCTACAATATCCTAAAATCATTCTCTAGAATCAAGAAAAAAGGTCCTTATGATCTGATCATTATCGACCCACCAACCTTCCAAAAAGGGAGTTTTGAAGCGACTAAAGATTATAGAAAACTTATCATGAAACTACCTCAAATAGCTTCTGAGGATTGCTTACTTTTAGCTTGTTTAAACTCACCTGATTTAGATGTTGAGTTTATTAAAGAGCTTATCAAAGAGTTAGCACCTAGTTTTAAATATGTCAATCGACTAAAGAATGTAGTAGAGTTTGCAAGTGAAGATGAGGATAGAAGTTTAAAGAATCTTATTTTTAAGCGACAGA
>JAYEKJ010000185.1:0-7009 GCA_034660975.1 Campylobacterota bacterium | reverse complement strand
TAATTGTCTTTGAATTAATACGAAGTTCAACAACATAATAGTAAAATCTACTATAAGGATTTTTGATGCAAAAAATAGTTTTAATAGTTTTACTAACCATTGGTTTATCAGCTAAAAACATAACCCCAAATGAGGTTTATTCTCAAGTTATGCTTATAACAGATGAGGTACACTTTTTACTTAAACACTATGGGGTTAAGCATGACCATGAGGGGATTATAAAAAGAACAACAGTATCAACAAAACTAAAACCAAGAAATGTTTGGCAGATAACTTACGAGATAATGGTAAAAATAAATATATTTAGAGAGGGGTATAACTTACCTACAATAGAACCTGTAAATATGGCACCAGTATTACAATTAAATCCAGATTTGGTTTATGAACAAACACAAAGAATTTTAACAGAGTTACAAATTTTTAAAGTTAGTAATAATATAAAAAGCCCTCAGTTTAAAGTTGAAAAATTCAAAGGTAAAACACCATTGGATGTATTTAATGGTTTAACTCATATCTCTTTCTCTTTTGATGAGTTAAATTGGGGTAGATTTTCACCATCGTATGTTTTTGGTGAACAGATGAGAGTTTATGGTGATATTACTCTTATTTTGCAACACTTAAAAATTGAAGATAAAACAATTCCTGAAGGGAAAAACAGAGATTCTAGACCCGAAGATGTGTTTGATGAGAGTATGAAAGTTTTAGAGAAAATCAAACAGTTACAGATTGGTGCAGGTATAGATTTTAGAGAGTTTAAAAAAGGGAATGAGTCCCCAGGGGAAGTTTATACAATCACTCAGATGATATTAGCTGAACTACAAACTATAAAAGCTTATATAGGGATAGAGATGATAACTCCAGCTGCAACCAAATACAATACAAAAACATCTGTTGAGGTGAAGCAACTAGTTTCTTGGAATTTAAGAAAGTTAAACTTAATTCACTCTTTAAATAAAGGTAGATAAGATGAACTTAACGATTAAAAATAAAATATTTTCTCTATTTGTTATTGTAATAGTGATTGCTGTAAGTGCTGTTGGTTGGTTTGGTTTTAAGAGTGCCAAAGAATCGTATATAGATTCAGCACTCTCTATTAACGAGGGGGAGATAAAGGCACTCTCAAATGAGATAAAAGGGGTTTTAGGAACTATCCCTGATGATGTTATCTATAATGCTAACTTTTATGCCTTGGAAAAACTTCTAATATGGGAAGATTTAAAAGATAAGCGAAAGATAAACCATTGGAATAATGTTTATCTATCAGCACTCAAAGATTATATATTAAATAAAAAACTTTACTATCAGATAAGAATCTTAGATGTGGATGGAAATGAGAAGATTCTTTTAAAATATAATGAGAAAACCAATACAATTATCCAAACAGCTAAAGATAAACTCCAAAATAAATCACATAGAAACTATTTTATAGAGGCGATGAAGCTTAAAAAAGGGGAGTTTTATATCTCAAAAATGACCCTAAATATTGAAAATGGGATGATAGAGAAACCTTTTGTTCCAGTTGTTAGATATTCAACTCCACTTATTGATAAAAATGGGGAGATAAAAGGGGTGATGGTTTTAAACTTTAACGCCTCTTATATCTTAGAGGAGATAGCTACGGCTAAAGCTATTGATGAGACAAGAGATGCTCAAATGTACTATCTTTTAAATGAGGAGGGGTATTACCTTTTTATTGGTGATAAAACCAAAAGATGGGGTTTTCAACTTGGAACTGATTATAATTTTAAAAGAGACTATAAAGGTGTTTTGGAGAGGTTTAAAGATAAAGATGAGATCACATTTATAGAGGATGGCAAAATATTTTCTATGCATAAGGTTTATGCAAATAAAGGAGAAAATAGATACAGATTTTGGTATCTTGTAACTGAGATTGATGAGGATGTAGCACTATCGTCTTTAGATACTTTTATCAATATATTTTTTCTTATTTTAGTTGTTGTACTTGGGTTTGGTTTGTTACTTATAAACTGGTATATCTCAAAACTTATGAACCCTTTGAGTAAGATTACAACGCAGTTAAAAGCTTTATCTAAGGGAGAGATTAAAAAAGAGGAGATAATCTATCGTGGGGATGATGAGATAGCTCAGATAGTAAACTCCACATCAATTTTAGTAGATGCGATAGAGACAACTATAAATCAAGCTAATGCCGTTGCGAATGGTGATTTCTCTCGTGAGATAGAGTTACTAAGTAAAAATGATTCTTTAGGACTTGCTATTAAAGATATGACAGCTAGACTTAAAGAGATAACAACATTGTCAAATTCTCTTGCTAATGGAAATTATGATGTCAATATAGTAGCTAGAAGTGGTGATGATAAACTAGGATTAGCACTGATTAATATGGTGGAGTATCTTCAAACCATTACTAATGTAGCAGAATCTATCTCCCTTGGTGAGTTAGATGTTAGATATAAGGCTAAAGGTGATGATGATAGGCTCGGCTATGCAATTTTAGAGATGATAGAGTATTTGAGAAATATTTTAAAACAAGCAAATGCTATATCACAAGATGATTTTAGTAGTTCTATTGAGATTAAATCTAAAAATGATGAATTGGGTATTGCATTAGAGACCATGACAAATATGTTAAGAGATTCTAGTATATTAAATAAAAATGAGATTTACTTTAGTGAGGGAATCGGTTCATATAGTGATGCTTTAACTGGTATGAGTGATACAATCAAACTTGCTAAAGATGCTATATCTATCTCTTGTCGTTATGTTGGGGCTAGTAGTGGAGTTGTATATACCTTTAACAAAGACAAATCAGAGTTAAATCTTATAGCTTCATTTGCTTATGTATCTCGTGATAATTTATCTAATAGATACAGCATTGGTGAGGGGATTATAGGTCAGGTAGCTCTAGAGAGAGAAGCGATTTTACTTAAAAATGTAAAAGATGATGATTATGTAGTTCAAAGTGGAACCACTTTAGCTAAACCAAAAGAGGTTTTTGCATTTCCATTGATACATGAGGGTGAGTTATTTGGTGTAGTTGAGATGATGAGTTTTGAGAGTTTTACAAATATTCATAAAGATTACCTAAGTAAAACTTCTAGTATATTTGCAACAGCACTTCATACCACTAGCCAAAATGAGCAAATCAAAGTTTTACTAGAAAAATCTCAAGAGGCTTTTGAGGAGTTACAAACTCAAAGTGAAGAGCTTCAAGAATCAAATGTTCAGATGGAGGAGCAACAGCAACAGCTGACTTTACAATCGCATGAACTAAGAATTAAAAATGATACCTTAGCACAGGCTAAAGAGGAGATAGATCAAAGAGCAGAAGAGTTAGAGAAAGCTTCTAAGTATAAGAGCGAATTTTTGGCAAATATGAGTCATGAGCTAAGAACACCACTTAACTCCATAATATTATTATCAAAACTACTTACAAATAACCAAAATGAAACTTTAAGTCCTAAAGATATTGAAAAATCTGCAGTGATTCATAAAGCTGGTAATGATCTTCTTTTCCTCATAAATGATATCTTAGATTTAAGTAAGATAGAATCTGGAAAAATGGAATTAGTATATGAGGATATTAGTACACATGATATAGTTAATGATATGAATGGTTTGTTTAGGGCATTAGCAGAGGAGAAAAATATAGAGTTTGTAATACATGATAATTATAATTCAATACTAAGAACTGATATAACAAAGCTTGAACAGGTGATGAAGAATCTTTTAAGTAATGCGTTTAAATTTACAAAAGAGGGAACTATCGCTATTAATATAGATAAAAAAGATGAAGAGTTAATGATAGTTGTAAAAGATAGTGGAATTGGGATACCAAAAGATAAACTTGAAACAATTTTTGAAGCATTTAAGCAAGTTGATGGAAGTATTAGTAGAGAGTTTGGAGGAACTGGTCTTGGACTCTCTATTAGTAAGAATATTATCGATATTTTAGGTGGAAGAATAACAGTTGAGAGTGAATTTGGTAATGGTACATCTTTTATAGTTATTTTACCTCTTAGTAAAGATTTGAAGATAGAAAAAACTGAAGTTATAGAAAAAGAGAGTGTTGATATAGAGGATACAAGTCTAAAACTTATCTCAGATACTCAAGAGATTGAACCAATAATGCAAGAGCATAATCCTGAGAATGATGAAGAGTATATTTTAAGTGGAAAGAATGTACTTATTGTTGATGATGATAGTAGAAATATTTTTACATTAACATCAACTTTAGAGAGTATGGACGCTGAGGTTTTTAGTGCTTTTAATGGTAAGGAGGCGATAGAGTTACTTGAGGATGAACATGAGATAGATTTAATCTTAATGGATGTGATGATGCCAATAATGGATGGGTTAACAGCTATGAGAAATATTAAAACTAATGATAAGTTTAAACATATCCCTATCATTGCAATCACAGCAAAAACAATGCCTGAAGATAAGCAAAAATGTTTAGATGCTGGAGCAAATGACTATCTACCAAAACCTTTAAACCATAGTGCTTTTACATCTATGTTAAAGGCTTGGATAAAATAGATGTTGAAGTTTTTTGATTCAAATCACAGTTGTCATATTATACTAGAACTACCTATTACAAGTGATGATTATGATATGTTAAAATCATTGTTTACTAAGGAATATAGCTCTTGGCATCTTGAATTTGGTAGGGTTTATAGTATCAAGACAGATATGTTGAATCTATTATATAAAGAGATATATGATAACTCTAAACATATATCTATTACAACTCATAAAAATAAACTAAATAGTTATCTTTATAGAAGAGGGTTTAAAACAACTTTTAAATCATTGATAAAACAAGATGTACTAGATATAGAAAATATAGAGCTAGTTTTAATTGGTGGTAGTGCTGATTCTTCATCAAAAATCATAGAAATAGTGAAAAATGTAAGATTACATAATCTTGCTTTAGTAGTTGTTCAACATGTTCAAGTAGATAAAAATGGTATATTTGATGAGCTACTGCAAAACTATACCAATTACAAAGTAAGTTATGCAAAAGATGGTATGAAGATTCAAAAAGGATTTATCTATTTAGCTCCAAATAATAAACATCTTAAAGTAAAAGAGGGATTCTTTTATTTATCTGATGATGAAAATTATAACTATTCTAAACCATCAATCTCTCTTAGTTATGAATCATTTAGTAGCTATTATAAAGAGAAATTATTAGTTATTCAAGAGTGTGGTTATGCTAGTGATGGTGTAGATAAACTTGAATTGGTAAAACAAAATAGTTCTAAATTAATAATTCAACAAATAGAGGAGTGCGAAGCTAAACCGATGGTTAGTAATGCACTCTTTTTAAAAGTGCATGATTATGTTTTATCTTTAGAAGATATAATTATTTATATAAATCTTTTAGATAAACGAGTTACTAAAGAGGGATGGATAGATTATCTTTTAGAGATGATATATAAAAAATACGATTATGACTTTAAACTTTATTATAGAGATATGGTAAATCGTAGAGTTGATATTTTTATGGCTAAACACGATATAAAAAGTATAAAAAATGCAGTTGGGGTTATACTGTTTAATCGTAGTGCATTTAAAGGATTTTTTTTAGAGGTATCTATCAATGTTACGGAACTCTTTAGAGAACCAAAAACATTAAAGAGAAGTGCTGATATTTTAAAAAAACATTATAAAAATACTTATAATATTAAAGTTTGGAGTGCAGGATGTAGTAGTGGTGAGGAGACCTATTCAATAGCAATTATTTTAGATTGTTTAGGTTTATTAGAAAAGTCTATCATTTATGCAACAGATTTTAATAGTGTAGTGATAGAGGAGGCAAAAAATGGCACCTATTCAAATAAATCTTATGAAGCAGCACAAAATAATTTTAATAAAATAGGTCTTGAAACCGATTTAGATAAATATTTAATCAAAAACAATAATTATATAGAGATTGATGAGAGAATTAAGGACAAAGCTATGTTTTTTCAGCATAATTTGATTGAAGATAGTTCATTTAATGAATTTGATATTATAATATGTAAGAATGTAATTATATATTTTGATAAAGAGTTACAAAATAGGTTTTTTCAACTTTTTTATGATTCTTTAAAATTTGGTGGATATTTAGTATTAGGTGAAAGTGAGACTATTGCAAGGGTGTTTTGCGATAAATTTAAACAGAGTGAAGATAACTGTAATATTTTTAAAAAAGTGAATTAATGAAAAAAACTATTTTATGTATTGATGATATAAAAACAAATCTATTTACAATTCAAAGTGTGATAGAAGATTTAGCAGATGAGTTGTATGATGTGGTGTTGGCACAATCTGCGAGTGATGGATTGCAGGTTTTATTAAAACAAAAAATAGATATCATCTTACTTGATGTGATGATGCCTGATATAGATGGGTTTGAAGCTGCAAAAATTATAAAATCAAATAAAAAAATAAAAGATATACCAATCGTTTTTGTAACAGCAAATAAAGATAGTAAAACTATTGAGAACTGTTATAAAGTTGGTGGTGATGATTATATCAACAAACCATTTAATCATGTGGAGCTATTAGCTCGACTTTCATTTCATCTAAAATTAAAAGAGAAAGATGAGCAGTTAAAGAAAGAGAAAGAGTATGTTCAAAATATATTAAACTTACAAGAAAATATAGTTATAACAACTAATAGTAAAGAGATAATAAATGTAAATAATGCATTTTTAGAATTTTTTGATTATAAAACTCTCAAAACATTTCAAGAAAAGCATATATGTATTTGTAGTACTTTTGTTGAGGAAGATGGTTATTTTAGTTTATCTTTAGTTGATGAAAATAGTAAATGGGTTGATGAAGTTATAAAATTATCTAAGGAAAAAGATGTTTTAGTTAAGATAATACAGAATGCAGATGAGTATATTTTTAATATTAAAGCTGCAAGTTTTGCTAATCAATATATAGTTACCCTTACAGATATAACACAAATTTCACAACAATCACTAGAGTATCAACATGAGGCAAACTATGATAAATTAACTCAAATATATAA
>JAYEKJ010000184.1:0-7009 GCA_034660975.1 Campylobacterota bacterium | reverse complement strand
CATAAAAGCAATAAGTGAAGCAGTAACTGCAACATTTAAAGATTCTACACCTCTATTCATCGGGATAGAGATAGAATCGTTACAAAGTTTTTCAACTTCACCACTTACTCCATCACTCTCATTTCCTAAGATAAATATAGATTTATCAGTTTTCTCAACATCATAGATAGAGTTTTTAGCGTGTGAAGATAATGAGTAGATTTTTGTATCTTCTAAATCATCAAGTATCTCATCTAAAGAGTTACAAAAGTAGATAGGGAGTTTAAAAAGTGTTCCTGCACTTGCTTTTACAACAAGTGGTGAGATTTTTGCAGAACTCTTTTTTGGAAGTATGATTCCATCAACATTTCCAGCTGCACATGAACGGATAATCATCCCGAGGTTTTGAGGGTTTTGAATCCCATCGAGTGCTATAAGTTTAAAACTTTGAAGCTTTTTTATCTCTTTAACATTTTGGTAAGATTGAGCGATGATATCTATCGCCACACCCTGATCTTGCTTTGCATTTTTACTTATACGAGAGAGTTGATTCTTATCATGAAAACTAATCTCAATATCTCTTTTTTTAGCAAGTGATAAAATTGTTTTTATCGCTCCATCAGTTTTATTTGATTCCGCCATGTGTAGTTTATGAATCTCTATAGAATCATCTTGTAGAATCTCTATTACAACAT
The DNA here is from genome assembly GCA_034660975.1 of Campylobacterota bacterium. Taxonomy (GTDB): domain Bacteria; phylum Campylobacterota; class Campylobacteria; order Campylobacterales; family Sulfurimonadaceae; genus Sulfurimonas. The sequence goes on along the minus strand of JAYEKJ010000184.1, from coordinate 6,335 downwards.
TTCTACCATATAGTGTAATTATTTTTTCAAAAAATGCTTTTTTGTTTATATATTCTTGTGAATCATTCATTATTAATTATCCTTTTATGAAACAATATTATATACAATCTCTGTTTTATTCTTGATAACTTTAATCTCTTTAACTTGTAAAGTGTCTATCTCCAAACTCATAAACTCTTCTATTGAACTAATTTTATGTTTTGCTAACTCTCTTAAAACTAAACCTCTATAAGCTTTTGCCCAGTGACTTACTGTTTTTCCATCTTTTAAAAACTTTAGTGTTGTGTAGGGTTTCGTGATTTTGTAAAACTTATCATAGTAACCTGCACGAAGATCTAGAATCTCATCCTTATTAAAGTATAGGTCTAACTGATATGTAAATCTATCTTTATAAAACTTATCTGGGATTATTGCACCAATATCATTTCCCTGTTTTACTTTATAGTTAGCGATAGAATCCCCACCGAGTATAGGTCCATAAAGATTAGAAAAAATAATGGTATTTTTCTTTAAATACTCTTGTGTATCTTCATCAAGTGAGTTGTACTCCAGATAATTATACGCAACACCTTGATATCTCTTTATAGCATCCATTAGAGGTGAATCAAAAACATCATTTATATAAGGCTCACAATCACTAAATTTTTTAATTCCAAAGAGTTTTTTTATCTCCTCCTCATCATTGCGTTTTATTATCTCATTATAGGCATTTAAAATATCGTATCTTGCTTTTGTAGAACCTAGTAACTCATTTGCTGTGGCATCTCCTCCACCCTCTTTTCCCTCTGCAGGTGAAAATAAAATTTTTAACATTTAAAACCTCTTTTTTATTAAATTAAGCATATAAAATTTTTATCTAATTGTATCAATATTAATGATATAATAGTTACAAATTTAAAAATTGGGGTTGGTTATGCGTATATTATTTCTATCTGTTATCTTATTTTTTTCAAGTTTAGTGAGTGCAAGTGTTGTTGGAAGTGTTGAGAGTGTGAGTGGTATTGTTAAGGTGAAAAGTGAGGGGTCATTTAAAAAGAGTAAGGTTCTAGTTGGACTAGAACTCAATGAGGGTGATTTAGTCACTACATCAAAAAAAGGCTCACTGGTAATTAAGTTAAGTGATGGCTCAACGGTTGTAGTAGATGTAAGCTCAAGTATCCATTTTAAAAATGGTAATATGGTAGAGCAAGAGGGTGGTAAAATATTTTATAAAATCACTTCAAGAAGTTCTAAAAACTCTTTAAAAATAAAAACACCTTTTGCAATTATTGGGATTAAGGGTACTACGCTTATTGTAAACAGTACTGATGATACTTCTGTAATACTTAAAGAGGGTCTTATAGGTGTTGAGAGTATAAAAGAGGAGTTTGAACTTTATAGAAAAAAAGTTCAAGAGGAGTTTAAAAACTATGTATCACAACAACAATCAGAGTTTGAGAAGTTTAAAAATGCACAAAATAGATATGCCATAGCAGAATCTGTAAAAGAGTTTGATTTACAAGCAGGGAACAGAATCTCTTTTAGTGAAAATAGAGTTAATGAAGATGCTTGGAGTAAAGATGATGATGCTGAGTTTGAACATTTTATGCAGTTGATTGATTCAATGAAGTAGTTATGAAAGATAAGTTTGTCTATCTTTTTACCATTATACCAATTTTAGCTATTGGGCTATTACTTCAAATATATAGTGTTGAACCATTTGAGAGTTTTTCTCTTAGATTCAATGATATAAATTTTGAACTACAAAAAAAAGAGCCAAATAAAGATATTGTATTTGTAGCAGTTGATGAACCTAGTGTAAATCAATATGGTAGATGGCCTTGGGATAGAGAGATACTAGCAAAAGGTATAGATAAGTTAGTTGAAGCTGATGTTGTGTTGATGGATATGATTTTTTCAGAGCCAACAGGTGAGGCTGATTATATTTTAGGTGAATCCTTATCTGGATTAAACAATAGTGTATGTGGTTTTTTTCTAAGACATAACGCAACACAAAAAATTACAGATGATGAGCTTGAGGTTTTAAGTGATTCATCTCTTGATCTATTACAATCTCAATTTGGAGAAGATTCAAGAAAAGTATTTCCATCTGCTGATGATGCGGAGATAAATATTTTACCTATTATGGAATCTTGTTCTTTATCTGGAACTTTCTCTACGATTCGTGCAAGTGATGATAAGATTCGTTCTTACCCTATTGCTATGCATTATGGAGATGATTTGTATCCATCTTTAGCTATTCAAGGGTTAAGACTTAAATTTAATAAAGATATAAAGAGGATAGATGATACTCACCTGAAAATCGATGAGTTGACGATTGATTTGAATGATAAAGCTTTAGTGAGACTTAATTTTTATCATAAGAAGCAGTATAAAGTTGTCTCTTTTTTAGATGTAGTAACTGGAGTGATAAAACCTGAATATTTTAAAGATAAGATAGTAATTCTTGGTATAACAGAGGTTGGAGCCGGAGATATAGTAAGTACTCCAATAGGCTCAATCCCTGGACCACTTCTTCATTATACTTTTATCTCAAATTTATTACAAAACCATCTTATAGTTGAATCTAAATATATCACTTCTATATTAATCATTATAATGGTTTTACTCCCTTTAATTTTGATTTTTGTAATTAAAAAGATTGTTTATAGAGTTATTTTAAATATTTTACTTTATCTATTATTATATGGGTATATTAGATATATATTTGTTGCAGATATGATCTATATTGATCTGTTTTATCCCCTTATCTCTTTAGTATTTAGTATGGTGGTAATAGAGGCAGTTGCTTTTAATATACAAGAGGAAAAAGGGAAGTTTATGAAAGATACTTTTTCCTCATATCTTTCTGGTGATTTGTTAAACCAGCTTATAGCAAATCCAGATTCTTTAAAACTTGGTGGGGAGAAAAAAGAGCTAAGTATCCTTTTTAGTGATATTAGAGGTTTTACAACTATATCTGAATCTATGTCACCTGAGAAACTTATAAAGATATTAAATAGGTATTTTACACCAATGACTGATTCTGTATTGGAAAATGGTGGGATGCTTGATAAATATATAGGGGATGCTGTGATGGCATTTTTTAATGCTCCTGTTGATGTAGTAGAACATGCTAATGCATCTTGTACTTGTGCTTTATCTATGATTGAGAAATTAGATAAATTAAATGTTGAACTAGTAGCAGAGGGTGTTTTACCTATAAAAATAGGGATAGGTATCAATACGGCTGAGGTGATCGTTGGTAATATTGGTTCAGATTCTAAAAAAGAGTACACAGTTATAGGTGATGGTGTAAATTTAGCATCTCGTGTTGAGGGGTTAACTAAAAATTATACAGTGCAAATTTTAATTACAGAATTTACAGTAGCTAAGCTAACTAAAGAGTTTATATATAGAGAGATTGAACCGGTAAAGGTAAAAGGGAAAGATGAAGCTGTACTATTGTATGAATTGATGTCAAATACAGCAGAATCTAAAAAATTAAAAGCTTTATATGATGAAGCGTTAAAAATTTATAAAAATGGAGAGTTTGAAGAAGCTGAAAAACTTTTTACAAATTTAGTTCAAAAGTATGATGATAATCCATCAAAATACTTTTTACCACTCATAAAAGATGCTCACCCGTGGGGTGTTCATAAAATGACAACAAAATAGGAAATATTTATGAATTATACTTTATGTGCAGATAAAACACTAGAGCTAGTATTTACATATTTAACAGAAGTCTCTTCGTTGAGAGACTATGATGAGATAATCGCAGTATTAGCAAACATGGGAAGAGCATTAACATCCTCTGATAGATGTAGTGTGTGGGTTGTTAGTGATGACAGAGAAACAATATGGACAAGAGTTGCTCACGGGATAGATGCAATTGAGATTCCCATCAACTCTGGAATTGTTGGAACATCAATCACTACTGGTAAAAAAATTATTATAGATGATGTGTATCAAGATGAAAGATTTAATTCAGAGATAGATAAAAAGAGTGGATATACTACAAAAAGTATGATGGTAATTCCTATGTTTGATTATAATGATGAGATTATTGGAGCATTACAAGTAATAAACCATAAGGGTAAAGAGGAAGTTTTTGATGAGCAAGATATGAAAAGACTTATGCTTGCAAGTACTTATGCAGCAGAGACTTTAGTAGCGGCTAAATTATTTCAAGAGATAGAAGATACTCAAAAAGAGGTTGTTTTTACTATGGGTGCAATGGGTGAATCTAGAAGTAAAGAGACCGGGAACCATGTTAAAAGAGTTGCTGAGTACTCAAAAATTCTAGCTTTAGCTTATGGGATGAGTGAAAAAGAGGCTGAATTACTCAAACAAGCAAGTCCAATGCACGATATTGGTAAGATTGCTATCCCTGACGCAATATTAAAAAAGCCTGGTCGTTTTGATTATGAAGAGAGAAAAATTATGGATACTCATGCAGAACTAGGTTATTCAATGATTAAAAATTCAGAGAGACCCTTACTTAAAGCAGCATCTATTGTCGCTTTTGAGCATCATGAAAAATATAATGGTAAAGGGTACCCAAGAAGTTTAAGTGGTGAAGATATTCATATATATGGTCGTATAACAGCACTAGCTGATGTATTTGATGCACTTGGAAGTGATAGAGTTTATAAAAAAGCTTGGGATGATGAGAGGATATTTAAACTATTTAAAGAGGAGAGGGGTGAACATTTTGATCCAAAATTAATTGATCTATTTTTTGAAAATAAAGACAAATTTCTAGAAATTAGAGAAAAATTTAAAGATAAGTATCAAGAAGAAAAAACAGGTACAAATACCAAAAGTATAAAAGTGCTTGGTGCCTATGGAACAAAATCAAAAGGTTTTGGAACTAGTGCGTTTTATTTAAATAAAAAAAATGTCATAGATGCAGGCAATTTACTAGAGCCTCTAGGGGAAGAAACAATCTATATAGAAAATATATGGATAACACATTCACACCTTGACCATATAGCAGATATAGCGTATATAATTGATAATTATTTTTCACTAAGGGAAAAAACATTAAATATAATAGCTTTACCACAAACAATCCAAGCGATAAAAAAGAATTTTTTAAATAATATTATTTGGCCAGACTTTTCTGTAATACCTTTGCATAATTCTAATAAGATGACAGTTAAGTATCAAGAGATAGAGATAGATGTTGAGTATAAAATAGGTGATGATGAATATATAAAGGCTTTTAAAACAGATCATACAGTACCAAGTTGTGGTTATATATATAAAAAAGAGGGTGATGCAGTTTTAATTACAGCAGATACTTACTCTTTAGATAATGTTATAGATATTTTAGATAGAAGAGAAGATATAAATTCTATGGTGATAGAGTGTTCTTTTCCATCAAATATGGAAAAATTAGCAAAAGAGAGTAAGCATTTAACACCAAAATTAATTTTTAATCAATTAAAATCTTTAAAAAGAGATGATGTAAAGCTTTATATCAATCATATTAAACCAAGTTTTTTACAAATAATAACTAAGGAACTAGAGCAATATAGGGGCTGTTTGGAGATTAAACTATTAAAAGATGGAGAAATTTTAAAGTTTTAATAAAAATCCTTGACATTGATTTCATAATCGACTATAATTCCGGCATCAAATAAGTAAGCCGTCATAGCTCAGTTGGCTAGAGCAGCTGATTTGTAATCAGCAGGCCCGGGGTTCAAATCCTCGTGACGGCACCATTTGTTTGTATATTAGAAACAGTGTTAGACCAGATATAAGTGGTGGGATAGTCAAGTGGCCAACGACGGCAGACTGTAAATCTGCTCCCTATGGGTTCAGAGGTTCGACTCCTCTTCCCACCACCATCTATTTCAAATGCGGGAGTAACTCAGTGGCTAGAGTTCCTGCCTTCCAAGCAGGGTGTCGCGAGTTCGAATCTCGTCTCCCGCTCCATTTGAAAACATTCTGGAAGCTGAAGTACAATTTTTACTTACTTCATATTATTTTATTTAAATATTTAATATAGCTATCACAATTAAAATCTAATAAATTAAGAATTATTCAATTACTGCTTATAAATAATATTACTGCTTGCTTATGTGGCTCAGTGGTAGAGCACTTCCTTGGTAAGGAAGAGGTCGTGGGTTCAATTCCCATCATGAGCTCCATAGATATTAAATAAATTTAAGCAATAATTGAATGATTTTTGGGTATAATTCCATTTAAATTCACATACAAAGTCGGAGGACACTATGGCAAAAGAAAAGTTTGAGCGTAATAAACCGCATGTAAACATTGGTACTATTGGTCACGTTGATCATGGTAAAACAACATTAACAGCTGCAATTACTGCAGTATTAGCA
>JAYEKJ010000183.1:0-7025 GCA_034660975.1 Campylobacterota bacterium | reverse complement strand
AGGTGTAAATAACCTTACAACTTCTAAACACTCTTATGAGGGTAGAAGTGCTATATTTCAAGAGAATAAAGTAGAGATTTTAAGAGATTAATAGAAAATAGTTTAATTATTTTCTATAATCATCGCTACATTTTTAGAACTACCATTTTGAAGGTACTCTCTAAGAGCTTTAGAATCATCTAAAAAGTTATCTCTGTTATAGTTATGATAAGAATCTAGCAAATTATCAGCTGTAACATCTTCTTGGATAAACTCTGGGTGAATCTCTCTTTTGTTAAACTTACTAAACATAATATTGCTTAGTCCAATATACTCTATTTTTACAAATTTACTAGCTATAAAATAATCAAGTGGTTTTGCAATATAACTTAATATAAATGGTGTTCCAATAATCGCCGATTCTAAGGTTGCCGTTCCACTACAAATAAAGGCAAAATCAGCTTCATAAATTGCTTTGTGAGAATCATACACTATCTCAAAATGTGATAAATCACCATATATTTTATCACACTCATCTTGAGTAAAGTACTCAGGAATTGCGATAACAGCTTTTACATCTAGTTTGGCTCTAACTTCGTGAAAAATAGGCATAAGTTTACTAATTTCACCTTTACGACTCCCCGGCATAAAAAGTATAGTTTCTATTTTTTCGTTGAGATTCTCTTTAAATTGTTTTATCTGATCTAGTAGAGGATGCCCGACATAAGTGATAGGGGCATTTTTAGGATAATAATCTTTCTCAAAAGGTAAGATAGATGCTAAAGAATCGATAGTTTTTGCCAAAATAGGAATCCGTTTTTTCTTCCATGCCCAAGCTTGAGGTAGTATATAGTAAACTATATACTTATCTGGATACCTCTTTTTTATCTTTTTTGCTAAGGGTAGGTTAAAGCCTGATGAGTCTATAAGCAAAACTTTATCTACATCTTTTGCTAAATCAACCATCTGTGCATTTAGTTTAAAAAAGAAACGAATTTTTTTTATAACATCCACAAATCCCATAATAGCAAGTGAACGCAAATCAACTATCGGTTTACCAAGCTCTTTGTCAAAGATACCAACAAATTCAACATCACTATTGAACTCTTTTTTTAAAGATTTAAGATGTATATTTGCAGAGTGTTCTAATGCACTAACTAAAATTTTCATGAGCCACCATCTCCCCAGTTATTGTAACTATCATCGTATCTTTCACTACTCTCCTCCTCTGTAAAATCTGTTAAATAGCTTGTGAGATTATCTATGTCAGAATCGCTTAGTTTAAGTGCATAAGTTATCATCATCTCCTCTTGTTGATTATCTGATTGTTTAGAACGGAATCTTTTTAATTTATAAGTTAAAAAACCTTTAGCACGGTTAGCTAATCTAGGGTATGAATGCATCCCCTCAGCTTTTATCCCATGACAACTATAACAAGCTTTTTCCATGTAGATGGTTTTACCAAGTTCGTAAGCTGTTTTAGCATAGGAGAGGGAAACTACTGTTAAAAGTATTAGTGAAATTTTAATCATATTTTAACTCTTTATATAGCATATTTTTAGTTTTGGTATAATTTCAACATTATATCTAAGGTGGTCTGAAATGGTTATATCAAATGTAATAGTTTGTGATGTCAATGGTGAAAAAAAAGCTGATGTTCGTATAGATGATGGAATTATAACAGAGATAGGTTCAAATCTTCATGATACTGACACAATAGATGCAAATGGTGCTTATTTTATGCCATTTTTAGTAGATACGAATGTGCGAGTTCAAGATTCTATCCTGAATGCTAAAAATATAAAAAATATTTCAGATGAGGCACTTAAAGGTGGGGTGGGGCATGTTGTTTTAAATGCTGATTCTACTCCTGCTATTGATAATGAGATTGTTTTAGAGTTTGCTCAAAATGGTTTAGATGATTTAAGTGGTGCAAAAGTTGATTTGATGTTAAACTCACTCAAAGAGGATATGACGCTTAGTAATATAGCAATACTTCTTAAAAAAGGTGTGATTGCACCATATATGAGTACCATAGCTAAAAACAATCTTGCTATCAAGATAGCTGAGTATGTTCAGATGTATAAAGTGACACTATTTTGTAAAGCTGAAGATAACTCTCTCATAAATTCTGGTGTGATGCTTGATGGAGATGTTAGTTCTAAACTAGGTTTAGCAGGGATTCCAGATTTGAGTGAAGTACTTCATGTTTCTCGTATGATTGAGATAGCAAGACATTTTAAAATCAAAATACTTTTTAAATCTATCGCATCACCTCGTTCTATCTATCTTATAAATCAAGCTAAAAAAGATGGTGTTGATGTTGGATGTGAAGTTTCAATTCATCATCTTTTAGTGAGTGATGAAGCTTGTGAAAATTTTAATACAACTGCAAAACTAGACCCACCATTAGCTAGTAAAGGTGATGTGAAGTTATTACAAGTAGCCCTTAAGAACAATCAAATAGATTCTCTTACAACCTTGCATCAACCATCTTCACCAGTAAATAAAGAGGTTGCATTTTTTAATGCTGCTTATGGCTGTGAAGCTCTAAGTGATGCCCTGCCACTTTACTATACTAAACTTGTTAAAACAGGAATTATTAGTATGAGTGAGCTTGTTAAATTAACATCTGCAAATCCAGCTAAATGTATAGGTATAGAGGTAGGAGAGATAAAAGTGGGTATAAAAGCCAATGCTCTTTTATTTAACCCAAATACTAAAACAACTATAAAAAACGAACAGTCATTATATAATAATGATGAATTAGCTGGAAAAGTAACAGTTATATTTGATGGAGTTAAGATTCAAAGTATAAATTAAGTCATAATTTAAAGACAAATATGATAGAGTTCGTCTATGAAAATAATAATTTTAGATGATTCACTTACTATTCGTATGATATTGGAATCTTATTTAGAAGATTTAGGTGTTAAAGAGGAGTGTATATTTTCTTTTGAAAATGGGATTGATGCTCTTAGTTTTATTGAAGAAAATGGTGCAGATATTGTTTTTAGTGATATCAATATGCCAACTATGAGTGGGTATGAGTTTGCATCTACACTTTTTAGTACAAATCCAGAATTGAAAAAATCTTTTTTTGCTATAAGTGGTGATGAGAATCGTGAGAGTTATTTGAAAATGAAAGAGAATGGTGCTCACCGTTTTTTGAAAAAGCCTATAAATAGTGAGCATTTTAACCATTTTGTAGAACCTGAAATAATTAAATGTAAAATGATGGAAAAGTAGCTCTTTAAGCTCTTTTCCTGTAAAACTCTTTTTTAAATTCATCAAATCTATCTTCTAAAATTGCTTCTCTAACCTCTCTCATTAGATTTAAGTAATAGTGAAGGTTATGAATAGTAGCAAGTCTAAAATACGAGATCTCCCTTGCACGGAAAAGGTGATTCATGTATGCTCTTGAGTATCTTTGGCAAGTTAAACATTTACACTCAGAATCTATTGGACTCTCATCCTCTTTAAACTTTGCACCCTTGATATTCATCCTACCAAATGATGTAAAAAGAGTTCCGTTTCTAGCATTACGAGTTGGCATAACGCAGTCAAACATGTCGATTCCACGCTCTATATTTTCTATTAAATCTTCAGGAGTTCCAACACCCATAAGGTAACGAGGTTTATCTTTTGGCATATACTGAGTTGTATGTTCTACTGTATCGTACATCTCATTGTTTAACTCACCAACACTTAAACCACCAATAGCGAAACCATCATAATCTAAAGCACATAATTCTGTTGCACTTTTTGTACGAAATGCCTTATCTGTTCCACCTTGGATAATAGCGAAGATATTTTGATCAACCCCGACACCCTCTTTTTGTTTAGAGCGAAAATATTCAATAGATTCTTCAGCCCAAGCAGTAGTTCTCTCGATACTAAGCTTGATTCTCTCTTGCGTAGCTGGAAGCGCAACTAAATCATCAAGAATCATCATAATATCAGAACCTAGGTTATGTTGAATATCTATAACTTTTTTTGGAGTAAAGAAATGTTTTGAACCATCTATATGGGAACGAAACTCTATACCATTCTCTTTAGGTTTAGATATATCAGAGAGTGAAAAAGCTTGAAACCCACCACTATCAGTTAAAAAGCTTTTAGGGTAAGTTGTAAAGCCATGAAGTTTTCCCATCTTAGCAATAGTTTTATCTCCCGGACGAAGATATGTATGGTAAGTGTTTGCTAAAATTATCTCAGCACCTAAGAGATTTAATACATCATTCATATCAAGAGATTTTACACTTCCTAATGTTCCAACTGGCATGAAAACAGGTGTTTTTATTGTTGAATGTGCAGTTTTTATAGTACAAGCCCGAGCATTTCTTAAAGTGGCATCTAAAGTAAATTCCATAAGTTATATATCCTAAATATTATTTAATTAATGACATTATAACATTCTAAGTACCTTTATTGTAGAATCGACAAAAATATTTGACTAAGGGTGTATTTATGGCAACAGTAGGGATGAGTGATATAAAAAAAGGCGTTCGTTTAATCGTAGGTGAAGTACCATATAAAATTGTAGAGTTTCAACATGTAAAACCAGGTAAGGGTGCAGCATTTGTTCGTATGAAAATGAAAAGTTTTTTAAATGGTAAGGTTGTTGAGAAAACTGTTCACGCTGGTGATAAGTTTGAAATTCCTGTAATTGACTATAAAACTATGCAGTATCTTTATGACGATGGTGAGATGTACCAGTTTATGGATAATGAAACTTATGATCAAATTGGTTTAGAATATGCTCAATGTGATGAAGCTTTAAAATGGTTTAAAGATGGAATCAATGTTGAGATTATTTTCTTCAAAAATAAAGCTATCTCAGTTCAAGCTCCAGAGTTTATGGAACTGATTGTAACAGATACACCACCAAACTTCAAAGGTGATACATCGAGTGGAAGTAAAAAACCAGCAACACTTGAAACTGGTGCTGTAGTTGCTGTTCCTTATCATGTACTTGTTGATGATTTAGTAAAAGTTAACACTATTGATTGTGAATTTTTGGGAAAAGTTAAATAATATTATATAATATCCCATTTTTGGGATATTATCTTCAAAGTTAAAATATATCTTCTAAAAAAAACTATTTAATATATTTAAAAGTATTTTAAGTATATTATACCTCCATGAACATTGAACTATTAAAAACCATTACTATCCTTTATGTTGAAGATGAATTTAGTTTGCAAGAGGATGTGTATCAAAATATATTACCATTTGTTAAAGAGGTGATTACTGCTAGTGATGGCAGGGATGGATTGGAATCTTATCTTCAAAATAAAGATAAGATTGATTTGGTAGTTAGTGATATTTTGATGCCAAATATGACCGGTATTGAGATGAATGATGAAATTCGTAAAATAGATTCAGGTATACCTATAATATACCACTGCATTTAATGATAGCCAATATCTTAGAAAAACAATAGAACAATCTGTAACAAGTTATATAATAAAACCAATTGATATTGAGTTACTTTTATCAGGCATAGAAAAAGCATCTATAAAAATTGAAAATGAAAGATTAAAATATAAACTACAAAAAATCAATCAAGAGCTAGAAGATAAGGTTGCATTAAAAACTAAAGAGCTTTTAGAGAAAAATGAGAAGCTAGAAAAACAATTATTTATAGATGAACTTACCTCTTTATACAACAGAAAAGCACTTATTAAAGATATAAAAAATATGCAAAACCCTATTTTATCTGTTATTGATATTGACGCATTTAAAAGTATAAATGATCTGTATGGTGAGCATATAGGAAATGAGGTTTTAGAAAATGTATCTAGAGTTTTGTTAAATCATGCAAAGAATACAAATTGTATAGCATATAGAATAGGTTCTGATGAATTTGCATTATTAAAAGATGAAGTTTTTATTTTTGATAAATCTGAAAGTATGGTAGAGTGTATCATTAAAGCGATTAACGATTCAATTATTTTTCTTCCAGACTATAAAATATCAATTAGAATTGATGTAACTATTGGTGTTTCTAAAGAGAAAGAGGAGACAGTTGAAAAAGCAAATATGGCTCTAAAAAGAGCAAAAAGAAAAAAATATCCATATCTGATTTATTGTGAAAAACATAATTTAAATGAAGAGTATATGAATGATATTAAGTGGACTAAAATTATAGAAAATGCGATAGTAAATGATAAAATAGTTGCTTACTATCAGCCTATTGTAAATGCTAATCAAGATATTATTAAGTACGAATGTCTTATGAGAATAGTTGAAGAAGATAGTGTTCATTCGCCAATTTTGTTCTTAGATATAGCAAAAAAAGTAAAATTTTATCCTCAATTAACAAGGATTATCCTCACAAAAGCGTTTGAAAAAGCACACTCTAGCAGGGTTGATATTAGCGTTAATCTATCTATTGAAGATATATCAAATGCTGAAACAATAGATTTTATTAATGAACAGTTAAAAAAATATTCTGTTTCTAATTTTATAATTTTTGAGATATTAGAGAGTGAAAATATTACAGATTATGAAAAAATAATAACTTTTATTGAGCATGTACAAAGTTTAGGTTGTCGCATCGCGATAGATGATTTTGGTAGTGGATATTCAAATTTTGCATATCTTTTAAAGTTAAAACCAAATTATATTAAAATAGATGGTTCATCAGTTAAAAATATAAATAAAGATAAAAACTCTTTTCTTATAACAAAAACTATAAATAGTTTTGCACACTCTTTAGGGATTAAAACTATTGCAGAATTTGTCCATTCTAAAGAGGTTTTTGATATAGTCAAAGAGATTGGAGTAGATGAGTTTCAAGGATACTATTTTTCTGCACCAAAAGAGGAGTTGTATATATGAGTTTTTTACCATCTTTATCATTTACAAAAAAATATATTTTTGCATTATCATTAATAGCTACATTTTCAATACTGGCATATTTTAATCTCACAAGTTTAACACAAGCACAAGAGGATGATGGTGAGATGATTAACATTAGTGGGAAACAAAGGATGTATTCTCAAAAAATAGCACTCTATTCTTTAACAGATAGAGTTGAT
>JAYEKJ010000182.1:4498-7108 GCA_034660975.1 Campylobacterota bacterium | reverse complement strand
ACTAAGACCTATAATAGGTGTCTTTATACCATTTTTTCTAATGATTTTAGTAGCTTCTACACCGTTCATCACAGGCATATTTATATCCATAAATATCATATCATATTTATTAGAAGATACTTTTTCAACAACCTCTACCCCATTTAATGCAAATGTCACCTTCACACCATAGTTAGATAACAGTGTCTCTATTAGAATCCTATTTATATCATAACCTTCTGCAACCAATACACTTAATTTTTCTTTAGAGATCAGCTTTTCAATAGATACTTTTTTTCGTTTTTCAGATCTCTTACTTAAATCTTTTTCATCACAAATATCAAATTCTAATTCAAAAGAGAATTCACTCCCCTCCCCTAGTGTACTGTTGACTTTCAATTCACCACCCATGGTATCCACAAAACCTTTACTAATACTAAGTCCTAAACCAGTTCCACCGAACTCTCTTGTTGTTGATGAATCAGCTTGAGAAAAAGCCACAAAGATTAACTTTTGTTTATCTTTAGCGATTCCTATCCCACTATCTTTTATCTTAAATAAAATCTTTTGAGTAGAATTTGTTGTTTTAATTACATCTACAATAAACTCTACTTGACCAAAATCTGGTGTAAATTTTATAGCATTTGATATCAGGTTAGTAAGCACTTGTTTAATTCTAGTTGGATCACAAAGCAAACATTTTGAGATATTTTCATCGAAATTTTTTGTATATTTTATAGATTTATTATCTGCTATTGAACGCAATAGTTCAAATAAATTATTAAATTCATAAATTGTATCAACTGGGATTTTTTCTATCTCAACTTTCTCATTTTGTAACTTTGAAAAATCTAAAATATCATTTATTATCCCTAATAAACCGTTTGCAGATGAGTTTATGATATCTACATAGTTTTTTTGAGTTTCATCTAAATTAGAGTTCAATAACAGTTCAGAAAAACCTAAAATACCATTCATTGGAGTTCGTATCTCATGAGACATATTTGCAAGAAACATAGCTTGTATCGCTTCTGCTTTCTCAGCTTTTACTCTTGCCTCTTGAAGAGAGGTTATATCCTCTCTTATCGCCATATATTCAAATATTTCACCATCTCTACCATGAATAGGTATTATAGAACTAGAAACATAATATGTTGAGCCATCTTTTTTTAGGTTTGGAAAACTTCCACTCCATATATTGCCCTTTACAAGTGTTTTCCATATATCTTTAAACACATCAGATGAAACATCAGGATGCCTAACAATATTATGATTTTTTCCAATAAGTTCACTGTTTTTATATCCACTTATTTCTTCAAATTTACTATTTGTATATTTAATGATTCCATATTTATCTGTTTTAGAAATTATTAGAGATAGGTTTATACCATTTAGATACTCTTTTAAAAGTTTTTCACTAAACTCTACCCTCTTCTCTTTCTCCTCTAACTCTTTTGTTATATAGTCAATTAGATGTAAGGTCCCTCTATCACTTAAACTACTATCTTGAGTCTCAAGTAATTTTTTTGTATTATTTTTATTGTGCTTAGAATCTATCTCATTTAAAAATAAAACTGTTGTTGTTATATTTAAAAGAGAACTCACATTTTGAGAATAATAAAACTCACCATAAGTAAAAAAACCAGCTGTTGGGGAGATATCAGAGATTTTTTTAAACACATATTCAAGGTTTGTACCTAAGAACTGTTTTCTTGCTGAACATGAGTATATAAATGAAGCTTGAATATCTACTAGATGGCTCTTAACTAATTTTGATGGGGTATATTGATTAACAAGGTTTGCACTTCCTATACTAAACTGAACCTCATCACCCTCATTTAAATCTCCTGCAAAAATGATACTATCATCTTCAAGTTTTGCTACCATCGATCTAGCTATTAGTGTATTAGCAACTTTTTTTATCAAAGGAAACTCTACGGTAGAGGCTGGAATTTCATCAACTATATCTTTACCAAGAACCTCTGTATATATCTCAATAATAGGACGATTATTGATCTCATAAACTCGGTTCTTAACAGACTTAGTTATAGTAAACTTTGGACCAACAGCCCTCCATCCTAAATTGTAATCTTGAAATACTTCTAAAGAATCACCATTTAAACTTACTCCAACTCCACCACCACTAAATACTTTATCTTGATAAAATGTATATGTATTTGAAAACATCTGATTATCACCAGACATACCACCTGCTATGGGGATATGATTCTTGTTTTCACTACTGAGTGCTTGTAAAAACTCATCACCATTATGATTTAATCCATCGATAAAAGAGATGATACAACGACTCTCATCACAAAACAGATTTTGTGCAATTTTTTTGCCTAAAGAATAGGTGCTGTCTTCAATAGAAAAACAACTTTGTATAGTGGATTTTTCAAAAATCGAAATACTTAAAACACTAGCACCATCAAGCATAGAACCCTCATAGATTTCACCAGCAGTAGTTGAACCGATAAGTGTAGCATTTGGTAAAATAGATAAAACTTCTACAAGAGTTTTTTCAATCTTCTTGAGATCCAAAACTGATGTAAAAAGCTGTATCAAAATTTTGTCACTTGATAAATCTATACCAGAGTTGTTTAATTCATTTTCTAATAACTCTTTATC
>JAYEKJ010000182.1:0-4398 GCA_034660975.1 Campylobacterota bacterium | reverse complement strand
CCCCCTGCTCCTGAAGTAGATTCACTCCCAACCTCTTCATGGTCAGATGCAATAAACAACATAGGTTTATCATCAGTAACACTACAAATAGAAAGCAACCCAACATAACAAGAGAGCAGATTATCAAGCCTTGCACTTGCAATAAAATCATCATGTAAACCCACAAAAGAGGCTTTTTGAGTGTCGTAAAAACTAAGTTCTGAAGCAT
The DNA here is from genome assembly GCA_034660975.1 of Campylobacterota bacterium. Classification (GTDB taxonomy): domain Bacteria; phylum Campylobacterota; class Campylobacteria; order Campylobacterales; family Sulfurimonadaceae; genus Sulfurimonas. The sequence goes on along the minus strand of JAYEKJ010000182.1, from coordinate 4,190 downwards.
ATAACTCTTTTACATCAAGAATCTCATTTTTTGAGAGTTGCCATTTTATAAAATCCTCAAACTCAAAGTCATCATTTGTAGTTAGAATCGGAGATATATCTGTTTGTTTATTTACTGTTTTATCTTTGTTAGCCTTATCATCAAGATGAATCGCCAAAGATGGGATAATAGCGATAGCTTTTTTAACATCAATAAGAGAATCAACTATCTCACCTTTGGAATCAAGATAAGAAACCCGACCAGCTAAAGATAAATCTCTATCAAACCAAGGATTCAAAAGAAGCCCACCATAAGGCTCAACCCCAAATTTCACAACCCCATGCTCTTTTATAACTGAATTTGGTTTGAGTTTTAGGTTTGGTGAATCTGTATGGGAACCTATCATAGTGTAGTTTTTAGCCTTTGGGTAAGTAAAAGCTATCACCGAGGAATCGTTACGGGTAACAAAATATTTTTTTCCCTCTTCTAACTCCCATTTTTGAGATTCTATAAGTCTAATAAATCCAGCATTTTCTAACATCATACTCATATTTCTAGTAGCATGAAATGGTGTAGGTGAGGCATCTAAAAAGCCAAGTAAACCCTCATTAAAATCTTTTTTATCCATTATATCCCCCTTAGTTAAAACTAGTGATTTACTTCTCTATTTAAAGTTTTCTCAACAGATTCTATCTTTGTTTTTAATCTATTTTCACAATTTTTTCTAATATCAAACTTCAATGCAGAATAAACTCTATCACAACACTCAAATTGCTCATAAGCCAACTCAATGATAGATAAAGCCTCTTTCATACTTGAAGCTTCTATTACAGTTCCCATCGGTGTCAACTGATAAGGCACCCCTGATTTATCTATCGCATCTATAACCTTACTAACCTGCTTAGAAACAGAACTACCTTCTCTACAATCATCCGATGTTGGAAACATACTAAACTCTAATAATACACTTGTCATTTTTAATCCCTTTAATTTTAATAATAGTTATTTTTTTGAATCATATATTAACTAACTTATATAGAGGTAAATATTATTTAGTAAAACTAGATTTAAAACTCAACAAAAAATCATACTCAAATTTGCAAACCTCTAGTTTCACTTTAGTTTTATTATCTATATTAGTCTTCTTTTTCTTGATATGATTAAATATCTCATCTATATCTTTCTTAAAGTTTTCATCATACTCTTTGTTACGAACCACTCCAAATGATGTTTTAAAAATCTTAATCATATAACTTATAAAACTATCATCTTTTTCAAATATATCTGATAATGTGTTTGTAATAAAACCATTTAGCCATTGAGGAGTAAATTTACTAAAGTGTATTTTATGAATCATATATAGTAGTGCATAATAGATATAGATTCCAGGGTACAAGAAGACTCCTACTATAGATTTATTTATAATGTCTAAAAAAACATTATCTTGAGAGATAAACTGCCGTTTACCTATTAATCCCAACATTTTAACCCGAATTATGCAATAGGAATTTACAAAATTTACCTATGCTTGTAATCAAGGGATGTTTAGTGAAAATTTTTAAGCCACCTTATTGGTGGTGCAAATTTTTAATGAATGTGCCTTGATTGCAATGATAGATTAAATTTTTAATTCTCTATTGCATAATTCGGGTTTAACCTGATTATATATCATATTTCTTTCTCTCGCTGTAGTCCCTACAAGCTCATTTGTTTTATCTAATATATAATCATCCTGTTCTTTATCTCTCTTTTTTTGTTTTAATATTAAAATAATTAGACTTAAAAATAAACTCGCTCCAAATATAGGATAAATCCAATTTATACTCTCTATAATACTCGGCTTCTCTCTACTTGCAGGAAGTGCAAAACTTTTCTGACTTACAACATTAGATTCAACTCTTTCAGTATTTGGGGGTGATATATTTTCATCTTTTACATCTAAAGGTTTAGGTAATACTGTCTTTTCTACTTCCCTATCCACCTCTTGAGTATATCTATACTCTGATGTATTTTCTATATAGAAATCTACTATCCTATCAGATTGAAAATAAACTACAGTAGTTAAAATAACTACAAAAGAGTAGTTCATAATCACATCCCTAACTTTTCTTAACCTACACAAAATGGTATAGAGTTTTTTATCTAGTTTGCTTAACTTGAATCTCTCATCTTTTAAAAATTCACCATCAAGTGTAGGTAAATGAATAGTAATATTAAATATTTTTTGGATATATTTTCTAGCCTCTTCTAAATAGTTATTATCTTTGTTTTCGCCATATAAAGTTCTATATTGCCTTGCTATCGCATCTATCACTTTATTTTGGTCAATCGCCATTATGATATAAAGATTATCCACAGAGGAGAGATAATTAACCGTTTGTATAATTTCAAGTATCTCTTCATCTTTGCACCTATCTATATCATCTATAAAAAGTGTCACCCTTGAGCTACTCGCTTTTATTAGTATCTCTAACTCTTTTTTAAATTCATCCCTAAGCCCTATATGTTTGTCAAAATCTTTAATATCCAACTGCTATCAATTTATTTTCATCTATTGAGACAACATCATTTAAATCACTTAAAATTAAATTATCTTTACTAAAAGTATTAAACTCTTGCAAATAAAAACTTTCTGGCAAAAACTGAAAGTAAGAATCTTCCCCTTTTACTTTTATACTATCATCTAGTAAAAAACTTCCAGCAAAAAGTATAATAATTATTAGTACGATACTGTTTAAGAACTTTTTTATCTATCCTAAATTTTTAATACAAATACCCAAAAAGATACAAAGCAATTTTATTATTACTTCCTATCTCAATATCATCTATACTCTTTGCGAAGCCTTTTTATAAACTTCCATCTCATCTCTTTTGCCAATAGCTATAATCTCTATAACAATTTTATCATCTATAATTTTATATACTATTCTTATACGCTTATTATCAACAAACATTTTTCTACAACCACTTAAATCATAACCATTTTTATTACTTAGAGGCAATCCTAATTTAGGGGAAGTCAATATTTTTTTAAATTGTTTAAAAACTAAAATTCTTTCTCTATTAGAAAGATTTTCTAGCTCCTTGTCTGCCTCTACTTTTAGTTCTAATTTATAGTTCATCTAAATTTACACCATACTTAGATGCAGATTCTTCAAAATTAATTGTTTTAGAATTTTCTCTCTTTTTTACAGTATTATAAATCTCTATATGCTCCATCATCTCTAAAGCTTCTTTCATCCTCTCATACTCTTCTATGGGAAGTATAATGGCTTCTAGTTTATTGTTTTTTGATATAGCAAATCTCTCTTTTGTATGGTCTATTAAATCATTTAAAACAGAAGAAAAACCTCTTGCTACATCACTCGCTGATATAATCTCATCTCTTGTATACGCTACCATTTTACATCCTATTATACATAATATTTTACATAGTATATCATATAAAATTTAACTACTCTATTTTAAAACTCCACAAAAAACCCATTATCCTTAACAATCTTAGTAAGTTTAGCCACATCATCTTTTAAAACTATAACCCTAAAACCTTGTGCTTTTATCACTAGCTCTTGGAGTTTTTTGTTTTTCATGAAAAGGTTTAGGAGTTTTTTGTTGTTTTTTAGCTCTATCACTATCTGTTTTGTATCTTTTTTTAGTGAGTTTTGATTCTCTTTTATCTCATCAAAAAAATCTTTAAAAACTTGTGGTGGGTTTGCTTCTATTTGTTTGTAGAATCCATCTATTTTAATCTCTAGAGCTTTTGTGTTTTTACAGTCTCTAAAGATTTTTGTATAACTTAAAATATATCTGTTTTCATCATACTTATCTGTGTATGGCTCCAGTTTTGCTTGTGTTATTGTGTCTTTGGAATCTATTGTAATTATTGGTTTATACTCATCAAACTTTATCTCTGTTGATTTTTTCTCTATCTTTTTTTGCTCATAAGAATCTACTAAACCAAATACATATTTTCCAAGCTCTGTTATCTTCACATAATGCAGAGAATCCCAAGTTGATATATACTCTTTGTCTTTTGCAACTGTTTTATATGGAGATATTGGCTTGTTATATTTTAGTTCAAAAAGACCTAAAGCACCAAGATAAAAAAATGATGCTTTGATGATAGGTTCAAAAAATAAAACATTATAATTACCACCTACATAAAAAGTGTCACTTTTTGTTTCATCACTTAAAATATCACACTCCATATT
>JAYEKJ010000181.1:0-7166 GCA_034660975.1 Campylobacterota bacterium | reverse complement strand
TAATCATAGGAGCTGGTGGAGCTGGTTTAGTTTCAGCACTTCATGCTCATAAAACTGGTGCGAAAGTGAGAGTTATAACAAAAGAGTATCCAACTCGTTCACAAACTTGTATGGCTCAGGGTGGAATCAATGCTGCTCTAGGGAATGCTGGTGAGGATAGTGTTGAAGCACATATCAAAAATACTCTAAAATCTGCTCACGGTATAGCAAATGAGGAAGCGATTCGTCTTTTGTGTGAAGAGGCTCCCGAGGCTGTTGAGTGGTTAGATTCTATGGGTGTTTGTTTCTCCCGTACAGATGATGCAAAAATTGCTCAAAGAACTTTAGGTGGAGCTTCAGCTCCTCGTGCTTGTTATGCTCAAGACTATACAGGTTTAAAAATCCTTCATACACTTTATGATAGATGTTTAGCAGAGGGGATAGAGATTCTTAGTGAGAGATATTTAGTAGATTTTATAGTAGAAAACAACTCTATATCGGGTGCGTCTGTTTTAAATATCCGTAGTGGTGAGATTGAGAACTATGAAGCGAGTGCTGTTGTGGTTGCGACTGGTGGATATAGTAGAATCTACGATAAACACTCAACAAATTCAACGGCTACAACAGGTGATGGAATCATCTCTGCTCTTAGAGCAGGAGCAAGAGTAAGTGATATGGAGTTTGTTCAGTTTCATCCAACAGCTTTAAAAAATTCATCTATTCTTATCTCAGAATCAGCTCGTGGTGCTGGTGGTTATCTTCTAAACTCTAAAGGTGAAAGGTTTGTAAATGAGCTTTTACCTCGTGATGAAGTTGCAAGAGCGATTCACAATGAGATGGAGAGGGGGGAAGATATTTTCCTAGATATTCGTCATTTAGGTGAGGAGTTTATAGACCATGAGTTACCCCAAGAGAGAAAACTAGCAAAACTTTATGAAAATGTTGATCCTGTTTATGATTTAATTCCAATAAAACCTGTTGCTCATTACACTATGGGTGGAATTGAGGTGGATGATAAATCTTCAACAATCGTAGATGGTTTATATGCTGTTGGTGAGTGTGCAAACCATAGAGTTCACGGTGCTAATCGCCTTGGTGGTAATTCACTTTTAGAACTGATAGTTTTTGGAAAACAGGTTGGGATAAATTCGGCTAAATATGCCTTAGGTTCTAAAGGAGGTGTGGATTTATCCTCAGATGAAGTACAACTCAAGTCGTACCTCCGTAGTGAAAATAGACCTGAGGTAGATTTTTATAAGATTCGTGAAGAGCTAGGAGATATTTTTTATAAAAATGTTGGAATCTCACGAGATAAACAAACACTGGAATCTACTCTTAAAAAAGTTGAGGAGTATATAGATTTACTCCCAAAAATGGGTTCAAAAGATGATTCTAAAATCTATAACACAAACTTCATAGAGTTTTTAGAGTTTAAAAATATGTTAGAGTTGAGTAAGTATATTTTACAAAGTGCAATTTCAAGAGACGAGAGTCGTGGGGCTCATTATAGAAGTGATAAGCCTAGTGAGGATGATAAATTTAAGATGCACACTATTATATGTAGAGATGGAGTAGTTTATGAGGCTTAAAATACAAAGAGAAACAGTAGTTGAGTATGAGGTTGATTTAGAAGATTCTACACTCTTAGCAGTTTTAAATGAGATTAAAACAACACAAGATTCTACACTAACATTTGCGAGTGGGTGTAGAAGTAGTGTGTGTGGAAGTTGCTCAATGAGGGTAAATGGGAGAGAGGTTTTAGCTTGTAGTTACAAAGTGCAAGATGGTGATTTTGTAGAGCCACTTAAAAATGTACCTGTGATTCGTGACTTGGTTGTGGATATGGATAAAGCTTACAGTTTCAACACAAAAGCAAAAACATGGATAAACCCACTCTCACCTCTACCATCAGTTACAGAGGATAATACAAAAACAAATGAGATTCAAAGTGACTGTATCCTTTGTGGTTCATGTTATAGTGCTTGTCCTGTTTATGCTGTGAACCCAGAATTTATAGGACCATTTAGTCTAACAAGAGTTTGGAAGTATGTGAGTGATGTTAGAGAAAATGATTCAAAAGAGAAAATAGATACTATCCAAACTAACGGTATTTGGGATTGTACTTTGTGTAACGAATGTACTATCGTTTGTCCACAAAATATATCATCAAAATCAGATATAGAAAAACTTCGCTCTTCATCAGCGATGGCTGGGTATAGTGATCCAAATTTCGCATCATTTGGTGGTGGTTTTGGATTTGATGGAACTCCTAATTTTTAAACGGGTTAAAAGTTTTGTTCCTCTAAAAGTTTTTCAAACTCTTTAGCTGGAAGGGGTTTACTCTTTATATATCCTTGATAAAGATTGCACCCCCTCTCCTCTAAAAAATCTAACTGCTCTTTATGCTCAGTTCCCTCTGCTAAAACCTCAAATCCTAACGCTTTTCCCATCTCAATTATCGCTACTACTATCGCCATATCATCTTTTTCGTAAGGTATATCATCTATAAAACTTTTATCTATTTTTAACACATCGATAGGAAATCTTTTAAGATATGAAAGTGATGAATATCCAGTTCCAAAATCATCAATAGCCAAACGGATACCTTTTGCACGGAGTGAGTGTAACATCTCTACAACCTCCTCCTCTCTTTGCATTAAGGAGCTTTCAGTTATCTCCACCTCTAACCTACTAGCAGAGTATCCACTCTTTTTTAACGCTTCACTTATCACCAATGGTAAGTTTTGATATCTAACTTGATTTGGTGATACATTTACTGCTATGGTCAGATGATACCCTTTATCTACCCATATTTTACCCTGAGTACAAGCTTCATTTATCACCCACTCACCTATTGAGTTTATAAGTCCAGTATCCTCAGCGATTGGTATAAAAATATCTGGTGTAACTCTTCCAAATTTATGGTTATCCCATCTAAGTAAAGCTTCACAAGAAACGATTTTTCCAGTTTTCATATACACTTGGGGTTGATAGTATAACTCTAGTTCGTTATTTGTTATAGCTTGTCTTAACTCACTCTCATAAGCAATTTTTTGCATAGCTTTTTTAGTCATCTCATCTGTATAAAAACTATATATTCCACGACCATCACTTTTAGCCTGATACAAAGCACTATCTGCATACTGAAATATCTCTTCCACATTTTTTGCATCATCCGGAACCAACACAATCCCTATACTTGAAGCGATATGAATATCTATCCCATTTGATAATTTACAAGCTTTTGAGATTGCTAAAAGTATATTATTTGTTATTTTTACTATCTCATCTTTAGAATCTACATCTTCTAATATAATTGCAAACTCATCCCCACCCAGTCTAGCGACCAAATCATCTACTTTTACTATATCTACTAAACGCGAAGATATTATACTTAGAATCTCATCACCTATACTATGACCATAACTATCATTTATATCTTTAAATCTATCAAGGTCGAGCATTAAAACAGCTGAGATTTGTTGATTTTTTATAGATTGGGTAACTAACTTTTTTAGTTCTCTTTTAAAAAATAATCTATTTGGTAGGTTTGTTAAAGAATCACAATTTGCAATCTTTTTAAGCTCTTTTTTATGTTTTATCAGAGTTTGTTCTTTTTCACTTTTACTCTCTATTGTTTTAAGTAAATAGTCAAAATATGAACTGTGTATAGTTTTTAAAATGTCATGACGGGTGATTAAACCTATGAGTGCATTAGTGTTATTAACCACTACAAGTTGGTGTACCCCATGCTCTTTCATCATCTGTGATACATCTTGAAGAGATGTCTCTATGTTTACAAGGCACATAGTTTGATGTTTCATAATTGACATAGCATTTTCTAACGATAAGTTGCCATCTATACTACAATGGGCGATATCCCTCTCACCAATAACTCCAATTGGCTGATTATGCTCTACGATTATTGCATAATCACATTTTTTTTTTGACATTCTCAAAGCTACTTCAGTTAATGATGTATTTAGATTTATTGTCAAAATGGAATCTATCATCGCATCTTTTATACTTTTTGTTGCAGGTAACTCTTCAAAACCCATATGTCTTAAAAAATCACCCTCACTCACCACACCAATATATCTGTTGTTTTCATCAACAACTATAATATGTCTAAAACCCTTTTGCTCCATTAGTGTATAGGCATCATGTATATATGAATCTTCTTTCAGATAAAAAACATCTTTACTCATCACATCAGATAGATATAAACTGTTTTTTTGTTCATTAGCAATTATTGTTATAGCATCTCGTTCTGTAAATATACCTATTGGTAAATCAGCATCATCTACAATAATTACAGAACTAATAGAGTTCTCTTTCATGGAGTTTAATGCATCTTTTACACTGTTAGTCTGTTTGAGTGGGGTTATTAAAGTATGTGATATGGAGCTTAGTTTTATGTTATTCATAGAGTTTCCTAATTCGTTAAATAATCATATCAAAAAGAATATTAATTATAATTTAAGCTAATTAATAGCATCAGCATAATATGTTATAATAACTAAAACATTTGTTATAAAAAGGGTTATAGATGGCAAAAGAACATTCATTTGATATTACAGCAAAAATAGATTTACAAAATTTTAAAAATGCGATTAATCTTGTAGAGAGAGAGGTATCTAACCGTTACGATTTTAAAGGTACTACTTACGAAGTGACTTTTAACGAGAAAGCAAAAACTTTAGTTTTAGTTGCATCTAGTGACAATAAACTTGAAGCATTAGCAGATATTGTTATCGCAAAATTTTTAAAGCAAGGTTTATCTTCTAAAGTTTTAGAAGAGGCTAAAGTCGAAGATTCTTCTGGTGGAAATAGAAAACAAACTTATAAAGTTGTTGATTATATTGAAGCTAAAGAGGCTAAAAAAATCACTGCTGATATTAAAAAAATGAAACTAAAAATCACTGCTCAGATTGAGGGTGATGCTATACGAATCAAAGGTAAAAGTCTTGATGATTTACAAAAAGTTATGAAGATGGTTCGTGAGGGTGAGTGGGAAGCTCCAATCGTTTTTGAAAATATGAGATAAAGGTAAATCTGATGGCTAATATGACTATACTTGAAGCTGCTAAACATTTTGGTATCTCTAAAGAAGCGATTCACAATAGAATCAGAAGAGGTTCTTTAGAAGTTGTAGTTATTGATGGTGTTAAATTTGTAGATGTTGATGCAACAATTACTCCTAAACCTAAAACACAAGCTAAAAAGTTTACTCAATCAAATGATGATAAATATTATAAACTTTTAGAGGAACAAAATATCCAACTTCAAACAAAGGTTGAAAAACTTGAAGATGAAACTAGAAGTTTGCGTGATCAAAAAGAGGATATGCTGATTCAAGAGAGAATCAGAATTGAGCAGATATACAAAGAAAAAGATGAACAACTCAAAAGTATTTTGGGTGCAATATCCTCTCAGTTTATGCTAAACACTCCTATATCACACCCTCAAGTGGAGCAACAAGAGCTTGGACTCGTAGAAGCAGAGATAGAGCTTGAAGATAAAGAGGAACCCAAAAAGGAACCTAAAGATAAACTTATATCTCTAAAAAAATATTTAAAAGAGAACAAAATATCAGCTAAAAAACAAAATAAAATTAAAGATAAATTTAAAAAAATAGCTAAAAAAGATAAAAGAGTTATAACTATAAATAAAAAATACTACATGAATTTAACTAAATATGATTATGGTGATTTGCTACCAAAATAACTATTTATCTATCCTAAACCATCCAGCGATTGAAAACCTTTTTCTCTTCGCTGGTTTTACCTCATGTGGAAATTTATCACTCAAAAATACAACAAGAGTATTTGCTTTTGGAATCACCTCTGTTAAAAAATTATTCTCCTCATCATAAACAATAAGCTCCCCACCATCATCTTTACTCCACTCCTCATTGAGATAAAATACAGTAGTTACAACACGATTTTTGGAGTTTTTAAAAGCATCAAGATGGGTCTCATAAAAATCACCCTCATCATAGATAGCAAAATGAGATTCGTAGTAAGTCAAACCCAAATAAAGTTCTCGGTTGAGATACTCTTTAAGCCCAGTAGTAAACTCTAAAAATTCACTTTGAACAGCTTTATCATCCTCTAGCCAATGGATTTTATCTCTTCTTCTATCACTATCAAGATGCAAATCTCCAGCACCTGAGATTCCAGCTCTTTTAAAATCTTTTTCATTTTTAGAGAAATCTAAAAGTTTAGTAGTTAACTCTTCACAGAGTGCATTTTCTACAACTATATAACCATCATCTACAAGTGAATCTGTGATTTTTGAGTAAAGTTCTTTATTCATAAAAACATTTTAACAAAAAAATATTTCAGCTCAAATAAAGGGCACCTCCAACACCATTGACTTAAGGATTGGAATCTCGAATTTCAAACGCTAAAGCGTGACTTAGAAAAAAACTAAATTTTTTTCTGTATTCGAGGCTGACAAAGGAAACCAAAGCACTTACCTCGAATAAATTCGAGGTTCCAAAGTGTCTATATGCTTAGGTCAATGATGTTGAAGGGCACCTCTAAATTCAAGTAGATATAGATTTGTAAAGCTCATTCTCCATCTCAATTAATACATCTGATATATAGATATATGCTTCTCTCCAAGCATCTATAAGTGTTGGTGTTGCCATATCACCTAAAACTTCATACATCGCTTTGATAAGCGATTGCCCTATCATTACATAGTGTAGTTGTTTTACACCAGTATCAATATGTGTTTTTGCAATAACTTCTAATGCTGGAGCTAGTACATGTAATTTATCTATGTTTACAGCATAAAGAGTTAGAGCATCTGCTAATTTCATATATTGATTATCTGGTGCATTTTCAAACATTTTTTCAATATGTGGATATTTGTTAAACACTATCTCATACATTCTTAGAGTTATTTTCTCACCATTTGATGCGATGATATTGGCAGAATTTTTAATAATATTTATAGTTTGAGTTGATAACTCTTTTTTCATATAATCTACCTTTAATAAATAATTTTTTATTATATTAAGAATCTCCTTAAAATATATGTTTTTGTATTAAAATTATAAGAAATTATAAAAAATATTAATAATTGAAACTCTATATATTCATAAGAAAAATAATAGTTATCTTTTAGTAAAATTTCTTAAAATTATACAAAGTAGGAATCTATGAATAAATCAGTAA
>JAYEKJ010000180.1:0-7182 GCA_034660975.1 Campylobacterota bacterium | reverse complement strand
GCCTAAAATCTATATCTGATAATTTATTTACTTTTCTGAATTTTATTGTTTTTGACATATCAATTTATAAGCAAATTTTACTCCAATATTTTTGGAGTTTTAGGAGAGGTCTATTTAAACAATGAATTGTAATAGTCTCTTTCATCCTTTGTAATATCAAAAGAGACAAGTACCGTTCCATCTGTTTTATTTTCATGATTTTTTAGTAAAACTTGATTCCATTGTAAAAGATATGTACGAGAATCTTTTTTTATAATAGAACTATTTTTGGAAAACTCTAACTTATCTTTTAATATATTTTCAAAAAAATCAGAATGTTTAGCCAAATTATATGGTCCAATTTTATACAGATGATGTTTACCATCTTCATGATGTAACATTTTACTAGAGTGTAAAAGTGCAATCTGTATATTATTTTTATCCTCTTGATGTGTATAGTTTAAAATCTCCAAAGTAGCCAATACTATTTGCGAAGAGCTTACACCAAACTCTAATGCACCTAAATAGAAACCATCAGCATCAAAAATTGGATATACCATTCTATACTGAAGTGCTTCACTATTATGAAGTCTTTTTCCAACTTCAAAACCATCAACCTCCTTATGATTTTTATGAACATGAGCAATAATTGGTCTAGCCTCTAAAAGATTATCACCATAAACATCCCTTTTATGCATCCTTAAAAAAGATTTACCATCGGGAAGATGAAAATGCATAAGGGAAAAAAACTTATTTTCATCTTTTAAAATATTATAGTTTTTTAAAATTAATTGATAAAGCTTATCCCTGTCTTTATCTTTAATACTTTTTATAATAGCTTTATTTTGTAATAAATAACTCGCCCTAGAGGTATAAAAATCTTTTATCTTATTCTGTTCAAGCGATACTAAAATCTGTATCTGATTAATTACAGTTTCTACTTTAGAATCAAAAACCTTTTTATTATTTACAACATCAATGTATAAACGAACACTAGCTATCAAAACAATAACTAAAGTAATCATCAACAAGATATATTTTTTCAATTGTTTCTCTTTAGTAAGCATTTTATAAAATCCTTATTAGACTTCTTCCAAAACAGGTTATACAAGAGGTCGATTAACTTATATATCTCTAAATTATGACATTTTAATTAAATAAAAAAACTTAAATTGTTAAAAATATATTGGACAATTAAATAATTTTCATTTTAAAGTGGCATATAATAAGCTAATGAAACAAAAAATATTATTACACCCAACCACACAATTGGAATCATTCTATACTTCATCTCAACATCTTTTAATCCCATAAAGTAATCAATGACTAACTGCCCTTTTATAAATGTTGTCACAAGTAATATAGCTACTATTGTTGAGCTTACTAACTCCAACCACCCTATCAAAAAAGCAAATATACTGAGTATTACTAAAATTATCCATATTTTATTCATCTTTATCACCTAATTATATAGATAAGTGGAAATAACACTATCCATAGCAAATCAACTAGATGCCAGTAGGTCGCACCCGTTTCCATCCCCTTGTGATCTTCAGCTGTATAACCACCCTCTTTTGTTTTTTGTCGAATATTAAACAAAATAATAAGACCTAAAATCACATGCATAAAATGGAAAGCTGTCAAAAGGAGATAAAACATAAAAAATGTATTTGTACTCAGGTTAATCCCTTGTGCAAATTTATCTGAAAACTCTATTATTTTAAAAAGAACAAAGAAAGAGCCTAAACTCATAGCTGAGAGTAGCCATTTAGATGCCAATTCTGAGGCTTTTTCTCTATCTGGAAGTTTTATAGATTCTATCGCTTTTACTACAAAATAACTACTTGTGATAAGAATCACAGTATTTATAAACCCAAATCTTTGGTCTAGTAAAAGTTGTGATTGGTTAAAAAGTTCAACATCTGCTCTTCTAGCAAAAGCATAACCGATAAAAAGTAAAGCAAAAGTGATAAGTTCTATATACACAACAACCCATATCCCAAAATCACCGGGAGGAAGAGGCTGTTTTTCCTTAGATTCTACTAACATAATTTAAAATCTTTCCCCTCAAGATTCTCTAAAGTTGTCTCCTCAAATATTTTTCGAATTAAATCTTTAGGTTCTACCCATTTGTCATGCATTGAGCATTTATGTTTCCCATCACATTTTCCAATTCCAAGTACACACTGTTCATGATTTATAAACTCATTAAATATATTTAGAATCTCCATTACAGTTATTTTATAAGCTGGTTTAGAAAGCTTATAACCACCCTCTCTTCCCCGTATCGAGATTATAAACTCAGCTTTTACTAAATCAATCATTATTTTTGTTAAAAATTTATACGGTATATCTAAGATAACTGATAAATCTTTAGCACTATGCAAAGAGTTGCCGTTATTGTTTGCAATATAACTCATAATACGAATCGCATATTGAGAACTATTTAGTAATTGCATCAAATCCCCTTTAAATTTTATGAAATTATATAATAAATTATTTAATAAATTATTATATACCACCTAAAGGTAGAATTAAAATTATTTTAGCTAATATTTCGATATTACTACCTTGAGGTAGAATATAAAAGAAGGAGTGACTAATGAGTGAGCGTATTACAAAAAATATGGCCAAAAATATTTACTTTGGTGGTGGACTTTTCGCCATTTTAGTATTTGCTGGTCTTACTTTAGATACTGTACAACAGATTCCTGAACTGTCAAATGATGACAAGATTACTAAATCTGTTGCGAAGGGTAAAAACCTTTGGGAAGTAAACAACTGTGTAGGTTGTCATACAATTATGGGTGAGGGAGCATACTATGCACCAGAACTTGCAAATGTGTTTGATAGAAGAGGTATGGGTGATGAGAATGCGTTTAAAGCATACATGGTTGGATGGATGGCTGCACAGCCACTAAATGAACCAGGTAGAAGAAAAATGCCTCAGTTTAACCTAAGTGAAGAGGAAGTGAACAACATTTCTGATTTTTTAATTTGGACATCTCGTGTACACGATAACGAATGGCCACCAAACATAGAGGGATAAGAAAATAAAATACAATTCTCAGATGGTTGCAAAAAATTATTTTATTTTTGCATTGATTCTTCTAGCTGGAGAGATTCTTTTTGGTCTCATTCTAGGTACTCAGTATATCGCTGGTGACTTTTTATTCCCAGAGATTCCTTTTAATGTTGCTCGTATGGTTCACACTAACTTGCTTATAGTTTTGATTCTATTTGGTTTCATGGGTGCTACTTACTACCTAGTTCCTGAAGAGGCTGAGAGAGAACTATGGAGTCCCCTTCTTGCAAATATTCTATTTTGGGTTTTTGCTGCTGCTGGTGTACTTACGATTCTTGCTTACCTTTTTGTGCCTTATGCTACTTTAGCTGAGATTACAGGAAATGAGCTTTTACCAACTATGGGTAGAGAGTTTTTAGAACAACCAACTATCACTAAAATTGGTATCGTTGTTGTTGTTTTAGGATTTATCTTAAATGTTCTAATGACTGTACTAAAGGGTAGAAGAACTGTTATCTCTATCGTTTTACTTACTGGTCTTGTAGGTCTTGCAGTATTCTTTTTATTCGCATTTTATGTACCTGAAAACCTTATTATGGATAAATTTTTCTGGTGGTATGTTGTTCACTTATGGGTTGAAGCTACTTGGGAACTGATTCTTGGGGCTATCTTAGCATTTGTTCTTATCAAAGTAACAGGTGTTGACCGTGAACATATCGACAAATGGTTATACCTTATCATCGCTATGACTCTTATCTCTGGAATCGTTGGAACTGGTCACCACTTTTTCTATATGGGTGCTCCATCATACTGGTTATGGATTGGATCTATCGCTTCTGCTGTTGAACCACTACCATTTTTCCTAATGATTCTTTTTGCTTACAATATGGCAAAAGATAGAAAAATCGAACATGACAATAAAATGGCTCTAACATGGGCTAAAGGTACTGCTGTGATGGCATTTTTAGGTGCTGGTGTTTGGGGATTTATGCACACTCTTGCTCCTGTAAACTACTTTACTCACGGTACTCAACTTACAGCTGCTCATGGTCACTTGTCTTTTTATAGTGCATATATCATGATTTTATTTACAATCATCGCTTACGCTATGCCAATAATGAGAGGTCGTCCACACGGTAACTCACCTAAAGCTCAAAAAGTTGAATTAGCATCTTTTTGAATGATGAATATCGGTATGCTTGGTCTTACTCTAGCACTCACTCTTGCTGGTGTTATGCAGATTTTACTACAAAGATGGAACGATGCAACTGCCATCTCTTTTATGGATGCACAAGCTGAAATCGTACCTGTATATATGATTCGTTTACTATTTGGTATCTTAGTTTTAACTGGACTTTTGACTTACTTTTATAGCTTCTTTGTTGATAAAGATGAGGCTAAATAAGCTTTTATATGTTTAACATACTTGAGTTTGAGGAAAATGCCGGTAAAGGGTGGGAGAAGTTTATTAGTAAAAAGGTTGATACCTCTTATGAGGATTCTAAAACTCTTTTTACCCCGTTATCCAAAAAACTTAAAATTTTTTATCACCTTTTAGGTGGTGAAAAAGGGAAAGAGATTCATATAACTGACAAACGATTTGTTAAAACTTCCCGTTCTCTTTTAGAAAGAATCTCAACATCAGGTAAAACATTTTTTCTATCATGGCAAGATGAAAAAGCTCTTTATCTTCCAGCTTCTATCGCTTATTTTCCCACTAAAGAGCAAAATGAGATGCTTTACTTTTGGTTAGTTGCAATGGCTGTCAAAACAGACTCTAAACATGGAAACCTACTCTCTAAAAACTTCTTTGCAACACAAGAGTTGCTAAAAACTTACTCTGGATTTAAACTATTTTATGATGAGGCACTCACACACCTTATAGAACATAATGATAGATTGTCATTTGTTGAATCTTTAACACAAGAAAATTCAATAGATGAGCAATATTTACAAAACCTTGACACATACCCCTGCCCTTTGTGGATATATCCTCCAGTATCAAAAAATGGTAGTTATAGTGATTTTGAAGATGAAGAAGAACCAACTCGTAGTGATGAGGATGAAAAAACCGAAACCTTAGAGATGAAAAAACAAGCCAATAAAATGGATGATAAAAAAGAGACTGACGGCTTTATCGCTTTTCTTCCAGAATCTATTATGAGTATATTGGAGCAAGTAAATGTTGATAGAAGTGAAGATGATAGTTTTGATGAGGATGCTCTTTATAATGCTGAAGATTTAGACGAGATAACACTTGGGCAGAAAAAGGCAAACCTCTCAGCAAGGGTAAAAATGGATTTAGATTTGTCTGTTAGTACCAGTGAAGAGTATCCTCTTGGCAAAGGACATTTTCATGATGAGTGGGATTACTCAAAAGAGAGATATTTAACAAATTTTGTAAAGGTAAAACCTTATTTAATAACAGATATTGAGCCAATGGCATTACCAAGTCGTTTAAAAAAGATTGAGAGTGAACTAGATTTGATGGAGTTAGACCGTATTAAAAACAACCGTTTGCCCTATGGTGATGAGATAAATTTAGATACTTGGATAGATTATAAGGGTCATAAAAACAAATCTGGACACCATCAAAAATTTTATGAGGGTTTTGAGAGAAAAGCAAGAGATATGTCAACACTAATCCTTGCAGATGTTTCACTATCAACCGAAGCTGGCATCACACAAGAGATAAGAATTATAGATGTTATAAAAGATGGGTTAATAGTGTTCTCAGAATCCTTAGAGAGACTCAGAGACAAGTTTGCTATCTACACTTTTTCATCTAATACAAACAAAAATGTAAGATTTGAGATTATTAAAAACTTCAATGAAAAATATACAGACAACACTCGTGGAAGAATCGACGCAATAAAACCGGGTTACTACACAAGGCTCGGTGGAGGGATAAGAGAATCTATAACTATTTTAGAGAAACAAAAAACTCAAAATAAACTCCTACTTATCATAAGCGATGGAAAACCAAACGATGTAGATAGATATGATGGAAGATATGGAATCGAAGATACAAAAAAAGCGATTATAGAAGCTAAAAAACTTGGAATCACCCCTTTTTGTATAACAGTTGATCTGGAATCAAAAGATTATCTCCCCTATCTCTTTGGCAAAAATGGATATGCTGTTGTGAGAGATGGAAAAAAACTACCAAAAATTTTACCTGAAGTTTATATGAATCTAACGAAATAAAACTTCTTTAAAAATAAAAAAATCAAGGAACAATTATGAGTCAAACATTCTATTTATCACAATCAAATGAGGTTGAGCTTTTTGAAGCTGCATGCGAAATGAATCTCCCTGTTCTTATCAAAGGTCCAACTGGATGTGGAAAAACAAGATTTATAGAATCTATGGGTGAAAAGCTTGGACGAAAAGTTTATACTGTTGTTTGTCATGATGATTTGAGTGCTGCCGATTTAGTAGGTCGTCATCTTATAGATGAGAATGGAACTTATTGGCAAGATGGACCACTCACTAAAGCTGTACGAAATGGTGGAATCTGCTATCTTGATGAGATTATAGAGGCTAGAAAAGACACAACTGTTGTACTTCACTCTTTAGCTGATTACCGTAGAGTTTTACCCATAGATAGAACAGGTGAACTCATCGAAGCCCATCCAAATTTTATGCTTGTTGTCTCTTACAATCCTGGGTATCAAAATGTTTTAAAAGGGATGAAACCTAGCACAAAACAGAGGTTTATCTCGATGAGTTTTGATTATCCAAAAGCTGAGATAGAAAAAGAGATTATCATCAAAGAGAGTGAAGTAGATTCAGATATTGCTCAAAAACTTGTAGCCATTGCAGGAGAGATTCGTCAACTTAGTGATAACGAGATTCAAGAAGCAGTATCAACAAGACTTTTAGTTTATGCAGCAAAACTTATAAAAAGAGGTTTTAACCCTTACGATGCTTGTATCCACTCTATTGTAGAATCTATGAGTGATGAGGAGGAGATTTTAGAGGTTTTAGAGAAACTTATAGGGCTTCATTTTATAAAAAGTAATTAATTTTAACCCGAATTATGCAATAGGAATTTATACCCCAAGGGCACCTCGTAAAATTTACCTATGCTTGTAATCAAGGGATATTTAGTAAAAATTTTTAAGCCACCTTGTTGGTGGTGCAAATTTTTAATGAATGTGCCTTGGTTGCAATGA
>JAYEKJ010000179.1:5931-7209 GCA_034660975.1 Campylobacterota bacterium | reverse complement strand
AAACTCATCATCAGCAGATAATTTTTTTAATTCTAAGATAGATTTTTTTATATCTTCTTGTATCTTTAAGTTTTTATTTTAATAATCGCTTTGAAGTTTTAACTGCGAAGATGCCGCAGTTAAAAATACATTTTGTAAAGAAGCTATCGATTCAGATATATTATTAGATAGATAAATAAGATGAATTTGCTTAGATTTTAGTTGTTCAAAATGACTTTTTGATACACTAAAAGCATTAAAGCTTACAAATGTTGTTAGTGCTAAAAATATTAATCCCCAAATAATTATACTTTGGATTCGTATCTTGATAGTTAAACTATTTATAAAATTCATCATACTCTAAAGCCTTTTTAATATGCTACATTAAATAGTAAATAATAATTGTCTAATGTATCTAGTTCATTTGGTGCCATTACTCCAATATTAGCCACTTTCATAGGTGTACCTATTTGGTATCCACTTCCAGTATAATTATAATCAATCATCTGAGCACCTAGACGGATATGAGCATAACGGTTGATTGGTTGGATATAATAAACTTCCATAGCACTACCACGAGTTGCTAACTTATTTGTTAAATCGTTAGAACCTTGTGTAAAACTAAACCAGTTTTCATCTCCATGGTTATATTCAAAACCTATACGAGGGTTTTTCATATCATTCACAGGGATAGTATATCTTGCACCAACCCAATAAGCACTACCATCTATTTGGTCTGTACTAACAGTTGTACCACCCAGCATATTTGTTTGCAAAAGTCCAACATTCATACCATTATAGTTACTAGCTTCACCATTTGGTTTTGCTTGACTTACAGCATAATGGGCAAAAACATCTAAACCACTATCTGCTACATCTGTAAACTCAAACATAGCTGTATAAAGCATCATATCACCAATATTTTTATTATCCCCAGGAACACCAGATACTATATCAGTAGCTGAAACAGCACTAACTTGAAATAATGAACCATCAAGCCCTAAGCCTGTATCAAAAAAGAGACCCAATACATTGGAATCTTTTATACCAGTTGGATTACCTACATAACTACCGGCTGATTGATCTTGATAACCTTTACCATAACCTATTCTAAGAGCCATACCATCAACTTTACTAACTTTTTGTAAATTTATAGTTGCCACGACACCATCTGCTGCACCATCAAAACTAAGTGCCGAATATGTTGATTTACGAACTGAATTATCTTTAAACTGGTGAGATGGTCCATCTGAACTTGGCTGACGACCTAAAGTTAAGATTACAGGTACACTATCATTT
>JAYEKJ010000179.1:0-5831 GCA_034660975.1 Campylobacterota bacterium | reverse complement strand
ACACCATACATATATAGAAAATACAGTTAGAAACAGCATGATTTCATCACTTTTTAGGTAGAATCGCGAAAATTTAAAACTAGGTTATAGAGTTGTTTGATTTAAAAAAATATTCATCTGAAAATATCAAAAATGATATTCTTTCCGGTCTTGTTGTTGCCGTTGCTTTAGTTCCTGAAGCTATCGCCTTTTCATTCATTGCGGGTGTTTCTCCTGTTGTTGGTCTTTATACCGCTTTTATTTTAGGTCTTATCACTTCATTAATTGGTGGTAAACCAGGGATGATTTCTGGTGCTACTGGTGCTGTTGCTATTGTTCTTGTTGGTTTAGGAATCGAAGCAACTGCTCTTATGGAGGCTCAAGGTGTTGGTCGTGAAGCTATCGCGATGGGTGTTCTTCACTATATACTTCTTGCAACTGTTGTAGCAGGACTAATTCAAATCGCTATCGGGATGCTTAAACTTGGTAAGTTTATCCGTCTTGTACCAACCCCAGCAATTCATGGCTTTGTAAATGGTCTTGCTATCGTTATCGGTACTGCTCAATTTAAGTTCTTTGAAGGGCAAGGGTATATGATGTATATTTTAGTAGCTGTTACTATGGCTATTATGTATCTTCTTCCTAAATTTACAAAGGCTATCCCAGCTGGTCTTGTGGCGATTGTTGTTATAACTTTAGGTGTTTATTTTACTGATACAAACACTCTTTTACTAAGTGGTTTAGATGATATGAGTAAATATGCTGGTCAGATGCCATCATTTGGAATCCCTGAATATATATTTAGTTTAGATGCTATTATGCTTGTTCTTCCTTATGCTGTTATTGTAGCCTTAGTTGGTATCATTGAATCACTTCTTACACTTTCTGTACTTGATGAACTAAGTAATACTCGTGGCTCAGCAAACAAAGAGTGTATCGCTCAAGGAACTGGAAATGTAACTTGTGGTTTCTTTGGTGGTATGGCTGGTTGTGCAATGATTGGTCAATCTATCATCAACTACACTTCAGGTGGAATTGGAAGACTCTCATCTTTTGTAGCAGCCGTTGGTCTTATCATCTTAGTTGTATCTATGAGTGGTGTTTTAAATGCAATTCCAGTTGCTGTACTTGTTGGAATCATGTTTATGGTAAGTATTGGAACATTTGAGTGGTCTAGCTTCTCTCGTCTTAACAAAATCCCCCGTACAGATGCTTTTGTTATGGTTGCAGTTACAATCATCACTGTTGTAGAAGATTTAGCTGTTGCGGTTATAGCTGGTGTTATCATCTCAGCTCTTGCTTTTGCTTGGAAACATGCAAAAATTTTCTCTCGTGTTCATACAGAGGATGATGGAACTAGAGTTTACACACTTGATGGTCCACTATTTTTTGCTTCAGCTACAACATTTGGAGATAATTTTGACATCCCGCAAGACCCACCAAAAGTTGTAATAGACTTTAAAAATGCTAGAGTTATGGATGCTAGTGGAGTTGAAGCTATCGATATGATTACTAAAAAATATGAGGATGCTGGTAAAAATTTATTACTTCGTCATCTATCAGCTGATTGTAAAGCAATTCTTAAAAAAGCTGGACCACACTGCTCTTATGAAGAGGATGATCCAACTTATAAAGTAGCATTTAACTACTAAGGAATCAAAAATTATTCGAGGATTTGACATCCTCGAGTTCTTAATATTACATCGCCAAGGGCAGGACTATAATAAAAGAGCTACCATCTTTAATATTTTTGACACTTAATGAGCCTTTCATTCTACTCTCAATAATGCTTTTTGCAATATAAAGCCCTATACCTGACCCATTTACCTCCCCTTTAGTGGTAAAATACGCATCAAAAATTGATTCTATAATACTACTATCAATCCCACCACCATTATCACTTATATCTATAATCCCTTGATTATTCTTACAACTAAGTGTAACTGTAATACTACCTTGCTCTATATATCCCTTTTCTATCTCTATTTTAATAGCATCAATAGCATTATTAAGTAATATAAAAAGCACCTGTTTAAACTCATTTTCAACACCATAAAAAAGTACACAACAGTTTGTATCAAAATTATTAATAATTTTATTGCTTTGAATTTGGGCATCTAAAATTGCTAAAACATCTTTGATACTTTGTTCTAGAGAGAAATTTATCATCTCCCTGTTGGGGTTTAAAAAATTACGAAAATCATCAATAGTATTGGACATATAATTAATATTTGAGGCTACAATCTCCATTTTTTTATGAAAATCTTCTTTAGTCATTGTTCCAACTAAATACTGAGTTTCCAAACTAGCAGTTGCTACTCCAATAATGTTTAAAGGTTGTCTCCATTGATGTGCTATCGATTCTAACATCTCCCCCATTGCAGCCTGTCTTGATTGATGAATCATCAAACGCTCTTGGTTTTGTTGTTTTTCTATCTCCTCTTTAACTCGCCTTTCAAGTTCGATATTAAAGAATTTAATTTGTTCTCTTTGCTTTGCTAAAATTTTATTTTTAGCTTCTAAATCTAATTGTATTTTTTTAATCTCAGTTATATCTCTACCTGCACCCACTGTACCAATGATTTTCCCATTTTTATCATAAAAAGGTGCTTTATATACTTCAAGGTAAAGTAGCTCCCCTTTTATATTTCCATGCTCCTCAAACTTCATAGCCTTATCATTATCTACAACAGTTTTATCTGAATCAAAACATAGTTCCCCAAAAGTGTGCCAATTAGGTTTATCACTATGGGTTTTTCTTTCACGCTGAGCAAAATACATATCATTTTTGCCTATAGGTTCATCTGTATCTTTAGCCATCAATAAGCCATCGCATATAGCTTGATTTACATACATATATATCCCGTCTAAATCTTTTACCCATAACATGTCAGGTAAATTTTGTGTTAAAAGTTTTAACAGTTCTGAGTTATGCTCTTTGAGGTCTGAAATTTGAAATGGCAAAACTATCCTCTCACTATCTATTTAACAGATATAATATTTTTAGGTTTTTGAGTTCTGTACTGAGACATACTTTGACCTATATTTGAATTTATATAAGTTGGATCAGCAATAACAAGTTTTTTACCACCTAACCTAATATAATCACCTTTCATAGGAACATATAAAGCTGTTGCCATATGACCTTTATAATGTACTCCATATACACTTATTGAAAATAGTTCTTTAATTAAATATGAAAACAATACAGCCCTATCTTCACAATCAGATCTATCAAAATAGAGGGTCTCTTGTGCAAACATAACTTTTTCTCTGTTAAATTGTGCATTATCTTTTGAATATTTAAACGATTTTTGAACAAAATGTAATACAAAATTCATAGCATCACCAGCTTTTTTCCCATCTAAGTACTTCTTCAATGCTGTTGCAATAGATTTATATGTTCTGCTATCTATTGGTGCATTAAAAAATGTTTCATAATCAGCCTGTGGATAAGTTTCCATAAAATCAATTAAATTTTGATTATATTGATATGAGACTTCATAAGTTTTTCCATACTCTTTAAAAGAAAGCGTTTTATCTCTCATATCAGATTCTAAAAATGGAAGTGTATTTAAAGATAAGTCCAACGCTTTTGTTGAACCTGGATAGTCTTGCTTGTATGAAAAAATTCTACCAAGGTTACCTTTAGCATAGTGAGAAAGGACATAAAACTTTCGATTTGAAAAACTATAGTTTGGAGTTGAGTATATAGTCTTTTTTGAGTAATGCATAAGTATTACATGTTTATTTGATAAACCTACCTTTACAGCATAGCCCAATTTATTAAATATAAACCAACTAAGAAGTTTTGAATTATCACTATTTCTATAAACCTCGCTAGATACTTTTAAAACAAGTAAATATCTACCCCAATCATTAAGATTCATAGCATCACTAACCTCATCTATATTTTTTATCAACTCATCATATTCACTTGAAGCTACTCTTGAAAAAAAGCTTGTGATACCTTTTTGATTCTGTGGATAAAAATTTGCACTTTTAATTTTAGCTGGAATATCAAACCCTAGTTTACTACCAAAAAAATCAAATTTTATATCCTTTGGAGTAATTGTAGCTGGTTTGACTTTTTTAATAGTTTCAACTATTTTTATTTTATTTATTGAATCATCTTTCTCTTGAGATACAACAATAAGAGGTTTAGTGATAACTTTTTTACTTAATATTATACTATCAGAATCTTTTGGTTCAATATTTTTGAGTTTTTTTACATTAATATTGACTTTTGGACCTACGCTCTTGATTTTTGTTTGTGGAGTTGATGGGACAATAGTGGGTTTTGGTTTTTCATAACGACTTTCACCAATATGAACGCTATAAGCTTTCCATTGTTGCTTTAGATGTTTACTAAAAGCACTATCTCTTTCATCCTTATACTGCTGAAATGATTCTGCTTGTGATCTTTTGAAATTCTCAAACGATTGAGCATTAACTGATGAAACACCAATCAGTAATGCTAAACTAAAATGGCCAAATAGCTTGAATAATTTTGGTTCCCCAACCTTGTTTTGTTGCACGATCTATATCCCCTTCTGTTTTATAAAGTATTTTAGCATCTCCAATGAGAGATGAACTTATAGTGTTGTATTGGTCTATATCGTATGGACGAATCACACCACTTACTTGTATAATTTGTTTTTGATCATCTACTAATATATCTTTTCTTCCAGATATAAAATAGTTTCCATTTTTTAAAACTTTTACAACTCTTGCTGTTACTTTTGTTGTAAAAGAGGCATCCCTTGTAGCTGTACCCTGCCCACTAAAAGCATTTTCTGTTGCACTTGTAAACCCCATATTTGTGATTCCAGATAATTTTGTTGCATACGAACCCATCGCTGTATTGCCACCAGCAGAGGTAAATGCTCCACCACCTAATTTTGTACTATCAGATTCACTTAGTTTTTTTGCTCCACTACTAGAACTTGTAGCTGTTTCAGAGATACTTACAGTAACTATATCATTAACATTCATCGCTTTTCTATCTGAAAAAAGTGGTCTTGAACCTTGACCAAAAATACTACCAGTAGATACAAAATCTTTTTTATCCTCTTTTGAAGGCATCTCCTCTACATAAACTGGTGGTTCAAAATTTAATTCTGGGTCACTAAGCTTCGCTGTACATCCAGTAAAAGATAGTATAACATAAATCACCATTAAGCTATTAAGTATTGTTTTAATCATTATAGGGTTCCTAATTGTTTTGAAAGTACTCTTTGTTTAGTTATAATTCTAGCAAAAATAGTTCCAAGAAGGATAATAAAATGAGTTTAAGAGAAGTTATAAATACAGATGTAAAAAATGCTATGAAAGCAAAAGAGATAAAAAAAAGAGATGCACTTCGCCTTTTAATGAGTGCTTTTAAACAGATAGAAGTTGATGAAAGAAGAGAGTTAAGTGATGATGATGTGATTAAAATTATTCAAACTCAAGTTAAAAGAAGAGATGATTCTGCTACTCAGTATAAAGAGGCTGGTCGTGAAGAGTTGATGCAAATTGAACTTGATGAGATCGCTTTTTATACACCTTATCTACCAGCTCAGTTAAGTGATGATGAGTTAATAGCAGAGATAAAAGAGGTGATATTACAAACTGGTGCAACAACGATGAAAGATATGGGGAAGGTTATGGGTATGGCTTCAAAAAAATTAGCAGGAAAAGCTGATGGTAAAAGAATTAATGGATGTGTTAAGGCATTATTAGCATAAAAGGCTTATCAATGAAACTTAGCTTTAGGATAAAACATTTTATTTTTAGTGCATTTCGTGAACTTTTTGTTCACAATCATGGCTCTTTAGAGTTTAGAGCTAAAATTTTTGCGCTTGTTATCG
>JAYEKJ010000178.1:0-7336 GCA_034660975.1 Campylobacterota bacterium | reverse complement strand
GTTTTTTATACTTTATCCGAATCATCTTTTTAGAATCATATTTTCGAACTTGAAGTATCTTTAAAGCTTCTTGGTATATATCAATCTCTTTAGGTTCCTCTACTATAATCTCCTCTTTTATCTCAACTTTTTCATCCTCTATAATAGATTTAAACTCTATGATAATAGGCTTCTCAATCCTATTTACCAATAACTCTTTCATATTTGGAAAACTGTTATTTGTGATATTTGAATAAAGAGTATATAGCCACTTGATTAAAAATACTCTATCATAATGTTCCTGTTTTGTATAGTTGATAGTTATTTTGTTTTTGTACTGCACAATCGTAGAAAAATTTGTTTGCATAAAATAGAGTAGATTCTTTGTATATACTCTTTTCTCATCGATTTTAACAAGTGTACTGTTTGCACACATAAGTATATTCATAAAAATTACCTTATTTGTTTAACTCGAATTATGCAATAGGAATTTATACCCCAAGGGCACCTTGCAAAATTTACCTTGATTGCAATGATAGATTAAATTTTTAATTCTCTATTGCATAATCCGGGTTTAAGTAATAATGTTAAGCAAATAATATTCCTTAATAAACTACTTTTATAATTTATGACGATTTAATACAAGTTGATTTTAGATAATTGAGATACAATTTCCAAATAATCAAAATTAATACAAATGATTTTAAATGAAGTTTAATATTTTTTACCCATCTTCTAAATTACAAAACATTGTTAAACAGTACCTTGTAATTTATTCAATAGAAGATGCAAGGCGTTTACTGTTTCTTCCAAATGGATCTAACTTTATAGTTTTTAACAGAGAAATAGAGATATATTCAAAAACATATACAGAAGATAAAAAATTTTATATTCCAAAAAATTATTCTATAAGTGTTAAAGGGCACCTCTAAAAACCCTTAAAACCTGAGGAAATAAGGGTTTTTAGAGGTGCCCTTAAATTAAACAAGGTAAAAGAGATTTGTTTATGTAAGGAAAGCAATTCTAAAAGTGTAAATTTTCCAATCATTTTGGTAGAGTTGAAACCAATAGGTTTTTATAAACTGTTTAATAGGGATGCTTCTATTTTAAATAAAAACTATTTAGAGATAGATGATGATATTGTTAAAATTTTTTTCAATGATTTATATACTCACGATTCTATTGAGGAGGAGTTAAAATATTTAAATAATTCTCTAAAGGATTTATATAAATCACAAAAAAACACTCATCTATTTATAGAGGATATACTTCATAAAATAGAATATGTATATTATTTTGAGGTAACTGTGGAGAAGCTTATTGAGGAGTTTGGATGGAGTAGAAGTACTATGGAGCGTCAATTTAAAAAAACAATTGGTTTTACTCCAAAGAATTTTATTTTTATATCTAAATTTTGTAAAACAGTATTGTCATATATTGAAGATGAGTGTACCTTTAAAGCTATATAGTGATAGTTCACATCTGAACTCTATTTTTAAAAAGTTTTTAGGGATAAGCCCAAGATTTATTCTTGCTGAAGTAGCGAACAACAAAATAGAGATATATCAGATGATACAGTTACAAAGTAGGTTAAATGATAAATAATAGAGAAAGAAAAAATTTAATTATTAAAATAATTTTTATAACATTAATATCTTTAGCTATATTTTCTGTTGGTCGAGTTCTGTTTTTGTATGATACAGTCACTGATGATTATTTGAGATATTTATTTATCTTAAAAGAGATGTTAATATCTATGTTTGCTGCTATTTTTGTGTTTAGCATATTATATGATGATAAAAAAGAGTTATATAGAATGAATAATAAAGCTATAAACTATGCTTTTAGAGATGCTTTAACAGGTTTATATAATCGTCGTTATTTAGATGATTTTTTAGAAAAATTTTCCGTATTTCAAAAGGAAGATAGTAAATTTGCTATCATTTTTATAGATATAGATAATTTTAAAGAGATTAATGATAATTTTGGACATATCTCTGGTGATTGTATATTAAAATCTCTTGCAGTAAAACTAAACTCCTTAGTGAGATCAAAAGATATTCTTTGCCGTTATGGTGGAGAGGAGTTTGTTGTTGTTCTTAGCGATATCTCTAAAGAGGATGCTTATAAAAAAGGGGAGCAAATCAGAATAACAATTCAAGATATGCTTTTTAAATGTAAAAAAGAATCTATTACAGTATCAGTCGGTTTAAGTTTTGGCAATAAAGATGATGATATCAATAGATTAATTGATGAAGCCGATAAAGCTTTGTATATGGCTAAAGGAGCAGGAAAAAACTGTATAAAGGTATTTGGATAATTAATAGTATGAAAATTAAATTTCATACTTTAGGGCTTTTTTTGTAAACTCAGTGGAACAAAAGAACATCGTAACAAAGATAGGATTTATCTTTACATAATCATCCTCTATTGTCTCAAATACTTTAAAATTAAATCCACTGCCATCATTTGGATTTTGTGGAGTTACCACAAACTCTATTGGTGCTAAAGTTCTAACCATATTGATAATAATTTTTTTCTTTTTTTGATTCTCTTGGGCTAAAATATTGAAATCAGGATTTTCTGAGCTTTTGTGAGATAGTAAAATATTTTCTAAAACAGTTACTTTATCTTTAAAAACTACCTTATTCCATTTAATAATAGTATTATTAGAACTTATCTGTTTTCCATTGAACATTAATGGATTTGGCTTTTTGGTTTTCATAGCTTCTATAAGAGCTAAAAGAAAATTAGTCCCACCAACATTCTCAGCTGCTTTTGTCATAAATAGATGTATCAGAGCCTTTGTTTCTTCATTTTGTTTGTTAAAATTACACATATATAGCCTTAGTTTTATTATTGATGACATTATAGCTAACAAACCCCAAACTGAAACAACTATTAAAGAAATCATTAACTACGGGTTAATTAAGCATATCGTAATAACAAAGCGATTATGATGTCAAAAGTAAAAGAAGACAAAATTTGTCTGATTTAAAAATAGGGTGTAAAATCATCCCTAAAATAGAGGTAAAAAATGCAAGTATATTTAGATAATAATGCAACAACAATGACAGACCCAAAAGTTGTTGAGGCTATGATGCCATTTTTTAGTGAGATGTATGGTAATCCTAACTCACTTCATAAATTTGGTACCTCTTCACATCCAGCATTAAGTAAAGCAATAGACCAAGTTTATTCAGCTTTAAATGCAAGTGATAATGATGATATAGTTTTCACATCTTGTGCAACAGAATCAAATAACTGGGTTTTAAAATCAGTTTTTAGTGATCATATAGTAAATGGTGAAAAGAATCATATCATCACAACCGAAGTTGAACATCCATCGATTCTTTCAACTTGTAAGTGGTTAGAGGAGGAGGGTGTAAAAGTTACATATCTTCCAGTAAATGAGCAAGGTGTTGTTGAAGCACATACTGTTAAAAGTTTCATAACAGACAAAACTGCTTTAGTTTCTGTTATGTGGGCTTCAAATGAAACTGGTGCAATTTTCCCAATTGCTGAAATTGGTGCTATTTGTAAAGAAAAAGGTGTTCGTTTTCACTCAGATGCAGTTCAAGCTGTTGGAAAGATTCCTGTAAATTTACAAGCAGTTCATGTTGATTTTGTTTCAATGTCTGCACATAAATTTCATGGTCCAAAAGGTATTGGTGCTTTATATATTAAAGATTCTCAAGCTCTTACTCCACTTTTACATGGTGGTGAGCATATGGGTGGTCGCCGTTCAGGTACACTAAATGTTCCTCTAATAGTTGGAATGGGTAAAGCGATAGAGTTAGCAACAACTGATTTGCATGAAAAAATTATTAGTATCTCTAAAAAAAGAGACCGTTTAGAAGATGCTCTTTTAAACTTAAGTGAAACTTTTGTAGTTGGTGATAGAAAAAATCGTACACCAAATACTATCCTTATATCTATCAGAGGTGTTGAGGGTGAGAGTATGCTTTGGGACTTAAACTTAGGTTCTATCGGTGCATCAACTGGTTCAGCTTGTGCATCTGAAGATTTAGAAGCAAATACTGTTATGTTAGCAATCGGTGCAGATAACGAACTAGCTCACACAGGAATCCGTTTGAGTTTAAGTCGTTTTACTACTGATGAAGAGATAGATTATACGATTAGTCATTTTGAAAATGCTGTTACAAGACTAAGAGGAATCTCTAGCTCTTTTGCAAAACAACAACCAACTGAGGGTGGCGAAGTTCAAGAGTGTGAATTACACCATCATTAGCAAGCTAATGATGGCACCTTTTATCTATTAGAACGAGATTTGAGCAAAAGCCCAAATCTCTACGCTAGCCGCTAAGGCACTGAAGCTAGCTTCTGCGAAGCAGAAAAATAAATTAAATAATTATAAAGTAAAAGAAGGAGAATATCATGGCAAAAGCTGATATGTTAGGCGAATCTCTATGGGATGCGTATTCAAATAAAGTAACAACTCTTATGAACAATCCTCAACACCAAGGGGAACTATTTCAAGATGAGGTAGATGCTAAAGGTAACAAACTTATTGTTGCTGATTTTGGTGCTGAATCTTGTGGTGATGCTGTTCGTTTGTATTGGGAAGTTGACCCTAAAACTGATAAAATCATAAACTCAAAATTTAAATCTTTTGGTTGTGGTACTGCTATCGCATCTTCTGATGTTATGACAGAACTTTGTTTAGATAAAACAGTTCAAGAGGCTGTAAAAATCACAAATATTGATGTTGAGATGGCTCTTCGTGATGACCCAGAGACTCCAGCAGTTCCACCTCAAAAAATGCACTGTTCTGTTATGGCTTATGATGTTATCAAAAAAGCAGCAGGGATGTACTTAGGTGTTGATTCTGAGTCTTTTGAAGAGGAGATAATCGTTTGTGAATGTGCAAGAGTTTCTCTTACAACACTTCAAGAGGTTATCAAATTAAATGACCTTACAACTGTTGAGCAGATCATCGACTACACTAAAGCTGGTGGATTTTGTAAATCATGTATCAAGCCTGGTGGACATGAAGCGAAAGATTACTACCTAGTAGATATCTTAGCAGACACTAGAAAAGAGATGGATGAGGAGAAAATGAAAGCAGCAGCTGATGCAAGTGCATCAGGTGAAGCTAATTTTGAGACTATGACATTAGTTCAGCAAATCAAAGCTGTTGATGCTGTAATTGATGAGAATATTCGTCAATTTCTTATCATGGATGGTGGAGATATGGAGGTTATCGATATCAAAAAAGGTGATGCTGGGATTGATATTTATATCAGATACTTAGGTGCTTGTAACGGTTGTGCATCTTCATCAACTGGGACACTTTATGCGATAGAATCAACTCTTAAGGAGAAACTTTCTAAAGATATTAGAGTTTTACCAATTTAATTAAATAGTGGGATTTTCCTACTATTTATTACAAAAAGTCTATTTAAAAGATGAATAATATGGATTTTAAAAAAGCTGTACAAATTGCTCCAAAAATTTACTGGATTGGAAAGTATCTTGAAAATGATCCTTTTCAATGTCACCCTTACCTTATAGTAAATGGTAATGAATCGATTCTTATTGACCCTGGTTCAATGATGGAGTTTGATGCCGTTTTAGAAAAAACAAAAGAGCTTATCCCCTTAAAAAATGTTAAGTACATCATAGTACATCATCAAGATCCTGATTTGGTAGCATCTGTACCAGCATTAGAAAAATTAATAAATCGTGAAGATTTACAAATAGTTACACACTCAAGAATGACAGTTCTTATTAAACACTATATGATTAAGTCTGATTATTACGAGATAGATAAAAATGATTTTGTTTTAAATACCAACAATGGTATCTCTTTAAAATTTATAACTACTCCATATTGCCACTCCCCTGGAGCTTATGTATCTTATGAACCAAATACTAAAGTACTGTTTTCTAGTGATATTTTTGGTGGACTTGAAGAATCTTGGCAATTTTATGCAGATGAGAACTATTTTGAAAAAGCTAAACTTTTTCATGAAGAGTATATGCCTAGTCGTAATATTTTTAACTATACACTCAATAAGATAAAAAAACTAGATATAGAGATGATAGCTCCTCAGCATGGTTCTATAATAAAAAGAGAATATATTGATAAACTTATTGAAGATATGAAAAAACTTGATTGTGGTATATATATAGATAGAAAATATCAAAAAGATTTACTTGATGTTATTGAAAAACTAGAGGTTGAGATAGAGAAAAATACACAAAAAGATAAGTTGTTGTATGAACAGGCTAAAAATGCACAGATGGGAGAGATGCTTAGTATGATAGCTCATCAATGGAGGCAACCACTAAATGCCATGAGTGCATCAGCTATACATTTATCACTTCAGCAAAATTTTGGTATGTTGGATGAAAAGGCAATTTTAGAACATAGTGCTTTTCTACAAGAAGCAACTCAAAAGATGTCTAAAACTATTGATACTTTTATGAATTTTTTTAAGCCAAAAAATGAAAAGCAAATTTTAACTTTTGAAGAGATTATTGATGAAGTTTTATCACTAATAGCCGGACAACTAAAAAATAAAAATGTAAAGTTTCTTTTTCTAAGTGATTATTCCCATATAAATGTTTATCAATCTGAATTATCTCATATATTGATAAATTTGATAAAAAATTCGATTGATGCATTTGAAGATAAAAATATTGAAGATAAAATGATAGAGGTCAAATCATATATAGAAAATGATTTTATAATAATTAGGGTGTTGGATAATGCTGGTGGGATACCTAATTCGATTATAGAAAAAATTTTTAACCCCTATTTTACAACAAAAGAGCAGGGTAAAGGTACTGGTATAGGTCTTCACATGACACAGAGAATAGTAAAAGAGATTTTTCAGGGGAGTATAGAGGTTGAAAACTATAATGATGGCTCAGCTTTTACTATTAAATTTCCTAAATAGACTTCCTAGGCACTTATGCAAGAAGTCTAATAATTTCCTAAACTAGATTCTTAAAAAATCTAGTTTTAATTTAAAACTTTAGAGTTAGCAAGAGCTTGTTCTATCTCCTCTTTACTTATATCACCATTTAGTGATAGTTCTACATTTCCATCTTCACCACTCACTTGCATACCTTGAATCTTCTTTTTAGTTTCATCACTCATACACTCACATTGACCAGTTGAGCAGTTCTCAACCATAGTTACAATATTTTGCTTTTTAACTTCACCACTAAAAGAGATTTTCACACCACTATTTGTTGCATTTACTGATTTATTCATAGATTCCTACTTTGTATAATTTTAAGAAATTTTACTAAAAGATAACTATTATTTTTCTTATGAATATATAGAGTTTCAATTATTAATATTTTTTATAATTTCTTATAATTT
>JAYEKJ010000177.1:0-7395 GCA_034660975.1 Campylobacterota bacterium | reverse complement strand
TGAGAATCTACTGTTGGGCTAGGTGCTAGTTCGCAGTAAAGGCAGTCGAAGTTACATTGTTTGAGGGCAGGGGATAGGTCTATGCCCAAACTCATGCCAAAACGGCGTGAGTTGATAGGACCAAATATTATATTATTTTTTTCCACTAACGCGTTGGCACTCTGCCACAAAGTGTTTAGCATTTTCTACTGGAACATCAGGTAAGATTCCATGACCAAGATTAAAGATATGTCTTTTTCCACCCATAGTCTCTTGAATCTTTTCTACACATTTAGTAGTAGCCTCTTTTGAGTAAAGACGACATGGCTCCATATTTCCTTGAAGAACATATTTATCACCAAGTTTCTCTTTAGCAAGTGCCATTGAAGTTCCCCAATCAACACCAAATACATCAAAGTTTCCATAAACTTTGTCATAAAATGCTGGGATTCCTTTAGGGAACATAATAATTGGAATATGAGGATATTTCTCTTTTAAGTACTCAGCAATCTCAACCATATAAGACCAAGAGAACTCATCGTACATACCCGGCTCAATAGCAGCAGCCCATGAATCAAAGATTTGAACTACATCAATACCACTTTGAATCTGTCTCTCCATATAAAGCTTAACAACTTCAGTAACTTTTTTAAGTATGTTATGAAGTAGTTCAGGATTCGAGTACATCATCTTTTTACAAATATTGTAAGTTTTTGTCCCTTGACCCTCTATCATATAAGTAGCAAGTGTCCATGGAGCACCAGTAAAACCGATAAGTGCTTTATCATCACCACGAGCATCTAGTTGCTCTCTTAAAAGCTCAATTGTCTCATAAACATAAGTAAGTTTATCTGAAGCCTCTTTTCCACCAATAAGTCTATCCAAATCAGCTTGTGATTCTAAAGGGTCATTAAACTTTGGTCCAAAACCTTTGATAAACTCTAAATCCATCCCCATCTCATCAGGGATAACAAGAATATCACTAAATAAAATTGCAGCATCAACACCAACAATATCTAAAGGTTGAATAGTTACCTCTGCTGCTTTTTTAGGATCGTGACAAAGATTTAAAAAATTTCCAGCCTCAGCTCTTACCGCCATATACTCTGGAAGGTATCTTCCAGCTTGTCTCATCATCCAAACTGGAGTGTATGGAGTCTCTTTACCTAAACATGCATCTACAAAAATTTTACCCATTATTTCTTTCCTACCTTACCTAAAAAATATAACCCTACTGAAACTGCTGTGATTGAAAGTGCAAGATAAAGCATATCTAATGCACCATTAAACTCTGTATGTCCAACTTTTTGAAAAAAACTAACCACTAAAACCATAACTATTACTTTTGAAATTTTATCTTTTAACTGATCAAGTGAGTGGATAGCTAGTAGCTGATTCTCATTACCATTTGCATCTTTAGCAGCATCTATATCAGATATGAAAAGTTCATAAAGACCAAAAGAGAAAAGGAGCATTACAACACCAATAAGGTATAAATCAACCGCACCGATGATTCCACCAACTACATCTTCATGAAAGTTAGCAGGGTGTGCACCAGTAAAGTATGTAGTAACAACATATTTAGCAGTTACAACTATATCAACACTTGCTACTGCAAATAAGATAACAGCTCCAATTAGACCAAAAACAACAGCAAGAATAATTATAAATCTTGAGTTCCAAAGTGTATTTTCAAATATTTTTTCTAACATTTTATTTTTCCCCCTCCATCTCTACCCATTTCTGAGCAATTCTAACTGCATTTGTAGCAGCACCAACTCTTAGATTGTCTGCAACAACAAACATATGAAGCATATTTTTAGAGAAGTTATCATTTCTGATTCTTCCAACAAAAGTCTCATTCATATCAACACAAGTTGATGGCATTGGATAGAGTGCCTCATCTGGATTATCTAAGATAACAAGATTTGGAGCTTTAGATAAAATATCTCTTGCTTCATCTGCTTGAACCTCAGAATCAAACGAAAGAGTAAGAGATTCTGCATGACCTCTTAAAGTTGGAACACGAACACAAGTTGCACTTAAAGGAATCTCTTTATGCATGATTTTAGTAGTTTCGTTTACCATCTTCATCTCCTCTTTTGTGTATCCATTTTCCATGAAAACATCAATTTGAGGGATAACATTTAGAGCTATTTGTTGGTTAAAAGCTTTATGCTCAGATTCATCAAGTTTAAATGCGAAGAAATCTTGCATCTGTGATACTAACTCTTCCATTGCAGTTTTACCAGCACCTGATGTTGCTTGGTAAGTTGAAACATCAACTCTTGTTAAACCGTAAGCTTCATCAAGAGGTTTAAGTGCTTGAACCATTTGAATTGTAGAACAGTTAGGGTTAGCGATAACACCAGTGTCTCTCCATTTAGCAATATCTTCTGGATTAACTTCAGGAACCACTAATGGCACATCATCCATCATTCTAAAGTGAGATGTATTATCAATAACAACTGCACCAGCTTTTACAGCATCAGGAGCAAACTCGGCACTCACACTTCCACCAGCAGAAAAAAGAGCTATCTCAATCTCTTGTGCTTTAAAAACATCACTTGTTAACTCTTGAATAGGTATATCTTTTCCGTTAAATGACACATTTTTCCCAAGGCTTCTTGCACTTGCTAAAGGAACTAACTTATTTAAAGGGAAATCAATCTCTTGTAAAATTGTTAAAATCTCTTCACCAACTGCTCCGTTAGCACCAACTACGGCTATATTATATTTTTTCACTATTTTATTCCTTATAATCTATTTTGTAAGTAAAGTTCATCTGCTGAAATTTGAGAACCTTCACTAAGAATCACTGCTCTTTCAACTACTGAGATAAGTTCCCTTATGTTTCCTGGCCAAGAGTAAGATAGAAGTTGCTCTTTAGCTTCATCACTAAATATTTTAGCTTCAAAGTTATATTTTTGACAGTTTATCTCACACATAGTTTCTGCAATTTGTAAAATCTCATCTTTTCTATCTTTTAGGGATGGTATATTGATAGGGATAGTGTTAAGACGATAAAATAGATCTTCTCTAAACTCCCCATCTTTTATCTTGTCTGTTAGATTTGCATTTGTAGCAGAAACTATTCTAATATCTATTTT
The DNA here is from genome assembly GCA_034660975.1 of Campylobacterota bacterium. Taxonomy (GTDB): domain Bacteria; phylum Campylobacterota; class Campylobacteria; order Campylobacterales; family Sulfurimonadaceae; genus Sulfurimonas. Next base: position 4,306 of record JAYEKJ010000177.1, on the reverse strand, counting down.
AATTGATTTAGATGAACCAAGTCTTCTAATCTCTTTCTCTTGTAAGGCACGAAGAAGTTTTGCTTGAACCCCATAAGGCATCTCTGCTATCTCATCGAGAAAAAGTGTTCCACCATTTGCTAACTCAAACTGACCAGCTTTTGCTTCACTAGCATCAGTAAAAGCACCTTTTTCAAAACCAAACAATTCACTCTCTATTAGATTTTCAGGTATCGCTGCCATATTTATAGCGATAAAAGGTTTTTTTACCCTTGGAGAATTTTTATGAATATGATTTGCAAAAACCTCTTTACCAACTCCACTCTCACCAAGAAGTAAAATAGAAACATCTGTTTTAGCTGCTTTATTTGCAATATTTAAAATAGATTCTAATGCTGATGATGTTCCTAGAAAATCTTTAGAAGATTTTTTATTTTGTGTTGAGGGTGATATTTTTTTCTTAGCAAGTTGTACTTCACTCTCTCTTTTGATCGCATCAACTAAAGTGTCAATATCAAAAGGTTTTAGTAAAAAATCTTTTACACCTAAGTGGATAGATTCTATCGCTCTTTGGAGAGTCGCATTGCCAGTCATGATAATAACTTCAAATTTGCCATTTAAAGTTTTAACTAACTCAATACCATCCATGCCGGGCATATTAATATCAGTAATCAGTAAATCAAAGCTATCATCGAGTTTTTTGAGAGCATCTTTAGCATTTCTAAATGTTTTAATCTCAAACTCTTCATAATCACCCATGGCAATTTCAAGAGATTTTCTCATGTTGATATCATCTTCAACTATTGCAATTTTCACTAAATAACCCTTATTTTAAAGGGGCAATTCTAGCAAAATTTTCATTAAAATCGACTTTGAAGCAAGTTGTTTTTAAAGTAAGTATAGTTGTGGAATGATTTTGTGAGTTAACGGTCTTCTCTTTATGGTTAACCTTAAGACCAATTTTATGAATAAAGTCTATAAAAATAATTCGATTTTTATTAACAATCTCTTTTAGATTTTTCGAATTATCATTTTCTAAAAATATAGAATCTTGCTCCTCTCCAATACATTTTCTCATAGTTTTGGAGATATAAAGCTGTTCATTATATAAAATAGCATCTTTTACCACATAACGGTAAGAGATGAGATACTCATCTGCATGTAAGATACTAAGTGTAAATGAGATTAAAGAGAAAATTGCGAATGATAAATTAAAATCTCCATCTCTACTTCGCATAAACCCTCTTTGAATGTAGTTTCAACAACATTTGCATTTTTAACCATTGCACATACAGAAGTACGAACTGTTGATCTTTTAACCATCATGTTTTTAATTAAATCTTGACCATCAACACGAACACCTTTGATTTTCTCAGCAATTAATCTGTAAGAATCAGCAATCGCAGCTCTTTTTGCCATAGCATAAGCTTGTGCAGGGGAAGCTGTATTGACTGGAGCAACACCCTGACCAAGAACATTGATACGAACACATGAGTTTTTTTCCAATAGTTCTTGACCACAACTATTTGAATTTCTTAATTCATTATTTTGTGTTTGAATTGTTTGAGGGGCATTTCCAACATTTGTTGTTGGTTCGTATATTATCAAATCATCAGCTTGTTGAATTTCAACTCCAGAAAGTGAGGATACACTTAAAAATAGTGCAAGTAAAAAAGAGAACTTCATATTTATCCTTTAACAGAGAGTTTAAACTCTCTATAATTTAAAAGGATAAAGCAAAAGTTATTCCACTTCTGAAGAGTTAGTATCTAAATTTTCCCCATTTTCCTCTTTTTCCTCTTTTTGACAGCGAGAGATAGAAGCAACTTCATCACCCTTAACGATGTAAACACCAGAAGTATTTCTACTTGATTTTGATATAGTTTGCATATCTACTCTTATCATTTTACCAGCTTTTGTAAGTGCCATCATATCCATAGATTCATCTACCATAAGACAACCAACAATATTTTTACCAGTTTTAGATGTCATCTTCATAGCAATAACGCCAGAACCAGCACGATTAGTAAGTCTATATTCACCAGCTTCTGTTCTTTTTCCAATACCTTTTTCTGCAACAATGAGAATCTCTTGATCATCATCAGCAATGATGTTGGCATCTATAACCATATCATCATCATGTTTAAACTTGATACCTCTAACACCACGAGTACTACGACCCTGCTCACGAGTTTTTTCTATCTCAAATTTAATACATTGAGCATATTTTGTAACAATAAATAGATACTTAATATCTTTGTCTGCAATTTTTGCAGTTATAAGAGTGTCATTATCATCAAGAACGATAGCTCTTACACCATTACTTCTTATGTTTGAAAATTCACTTAGATTTGTTCTTTTTACGATACCATTCTGAGTAAATAAAACCAGACTTTTCTCTTCGCTAAAATCTGTTGTAGGGATAACTGAAAGGATTTTTTCATCAGCTACAAGGTTTATAAGGTTAACAACAGCCTTACCTTTAGCGATTCTACTACCCTCTGGAATCTTGTAAACTTTTAACCAGTGGAGTTGACCACGATCAGTTACAAATAGTAATGTATCGTGAGTATTACAAGTAAAAAAGTTCTCTATGAAATCATCTTCATAAGTGGTAACAGCAGTTTTGCCTTTGCCACCTCTTTTTTGTTTTTCATAATTGGCTAAAGGAACTCTTTTAATATAACCACGGTGAGTAATTGTAACCACCATTGGCTCATTAGGGATTAAATCTTCAATATCTATATCATCATAATTGTCTTCTATTGTAGTTCTTCTACCCTCTGTGTATGTGGCTGAAACTTCATTTAACTCATCTGCAATGATTCCGTGCAACACCTCTTCACTTCTAAGGATAGATTCCAAATAATCTATAAGTGTTACAAGTTCAGCTAACTCCTCTTCAATTTTTTTAATCTGTAAGCCAGTTAATCTTCCAAGTCTCATAGCAACGATACTTGCAGCTTGAATCTCACTAAAATCAAACGAAGAAACTAAATTGTTTTTAGCATCCTCTTCATCTTGTGAAGCACGGATAGTTTTTATAACTTTGTCAATTATATCTATCGCTTTTTTAAGACCCTCTAAGATATGAGCTCTAGCTTTTGCTTTTTCAAGATCAAAAATCGTACGACGGATGATTACAGTTTTACGGTGGTTGATAAAGTGTTTTAAAATCTCTATAATTCCGAAGATTCTAGGTTCTTGATTTAAGATAGAAAGCATGATAATACCAAATGTAGTTTGCATACTTGTTTGCTTAAAAAGGTTATTTAAAACGATTTCGCTCATCGCATCTCTTTTTAGCTCAATTACAACTCTCATACCATCACGATCTGATTCATCACGGATTAGTGAAACACCATCAATCATCTTATCTTTAACAAGGTTTGCAATATTTTCGATGAGACGAGATTTATTTACTTGATATGGAAGTTCATCTATAACAATAATCTCTTTTTTAGAAGTTTGCTCAATATGAGTTTTTGCACGAACTTTTATACGACCACGACCAGTATCGTAAGCATCTATAATCCCTTTTTTACCAAAAATGATTCCACCAGTTGGGAAATCAGGAGCTTTGATATGTTCCATAATCTCAATTAAAGAGATATTTGGATTTTCTAAAAGAGCCTTTAAACCATTTATAATCTCAGTAGGGTTATGTGGAGGGATATTTGTTGCCATACCAACTGCGATTCCAGATGAACCATTTATAAGTAAGTTCGGAACACGAGTAGGCATAACATCTGGTTCTTTTGTAGTACCGTCGTAGTTTTCAATCATGTTTACAGTGTTTTTTTCTAAATCTTTTAGAAGTTCACCTGCATACTTTGTCATACGAGCTTCTGTATATCTCATAGCTGCCGCAGAATCACCATCAACAGAACCAAAGTTTCCTTGACCGTCGATAAGTGGCATACGCATTGAGAAATCTTGAGCCATACGAACCAAAGCATCATAAACAGCAGTATCACCATGTGGATGGTACTGACCAATCACATCACCAACGATACGAGCTGATTTTTTGAATTTTGAACCATGAGAGAGACTTAATTTATCCATAGCATATAAAATTCTTCTATGAACTGGTTTAAGACCATCACGAACATCTGGTAAAGCACGACCTACAATTACACTCATAGAGTAATCTAGGTAACTATCTTGAAGAGTTTTTTCAATATTTATCTGTTGTATATTGTCGTCAGTTGGCATATCGCTCATTTAAACACCCTAATTATTTAAAATAAAATTCCTTTATAATATCTTAAATCCCCTTAAACTATTTAGTAAATGATAAATCTTTCTTAAATAGTTTATTTTATTA
>JAYEKJ010000176.1:0-7400 GCA_034660975.1 Campylobacterota bacterium | reverse complement strand
AACAAAAATGAGTTATCCAAAGTTTTATGATGAAGTAGAAGTTATTAAGATGATAGACCCCCTTTCAAATGTTTTAGGTGCATTTGATGGTGGTGAGTATGAGTTTAATTATATCGATGTTGTAAAATCAGCAGGGCATAGCTGTCCAACAGTTGCTGGAGCGTATATTATAACACTAGAAGCACTAAAAGCACTCTATCCAAACGAAAGAGCAGTTCGTGGAAATATTAAAGTTGAGTTTCAAGAATCTTTGACAGAGGGTGTAGCTGGTGTTATCTCAAATGTAGTTTCTCAGATAACTGGTGCAACTGATAAGAGTGGTTTTAAAGGTTTGAACACTAAGTTCGCAAGACACTCTCTAATGGAGTTTGATTCAAATATAAAATCATCAGCAAGATTTACAAGAGTAGATAATTCTAAAAGTGTAGATATAATATATAACCCATCTTCAGTAATGCCAAATCCATCAATGCAACCATTGATGGAAAAAATGATGCAAGGTGTTGCAACTCCTGCTGAGTTAAAAGAGTTCAGTTATTTATGGCAAGATAGAGTTCGAAGAATCTTTAAAAGTCTAGATTCTGTGCTTAAAGTCGAGGCTGTATAAAGCTACAATCTCAAATCTAAAAACACTTTTAGAGAAGTGTAAAATTGATCAAAACTTCGAATTTACTCGAGGTTTTAAGTTATTTTAATACAAAACTAGGAAAATAAGTATGAAGAGTTACAGCTGTTGTAGCTGATAATCTCTTCATCAATTTATCAAATTTATCCTCTTTATTCCATCTAGGATCTATAACACCACTAAGTTTTTCAACTCTTTTTTTAGCATCATAACTAACACCTAAAGAATCAACTAAACCAACCTCTTTTGCCTGAGAAGCTGTAAAGATATGAGCATTTGCATAAATATCTCTTTTCTCTAGCTCAAGACCCCTCGCTTGGGCTACATCTTTAGTAAACATATTGTAAGTACCTTGAATCACTTTGTTAAGCTCAGTCACCTCATAATCTTCCCATGCTCTATCTGTGGTTCCAACCTTTTTATATTTACCAGCTTGAACACTTTGTGTTTTGATACCGATTTTTTGCATCACTTCACTCAAATCTGCTCCCTGCATAACAACACCAATGCTACCAACCATAGACCCTGGATTTACCATTATCTCATCTGCCCAGATACTAGCATAGTAGCTTCCACTTGCAATTGTACCTTTTGCATAAGCAATCACAGGTTTTACCTTTTTTAATCTTTTAATAGCATATGCTAACTCGATAGATGGAGCAACTGCACCACCCGGAGAATCTATAACAAATAAAACACCTTTTATTTTGTTATTAGTTGTAGCCGATTCTATCTGTTGAAGAACTTCTGATACCTCCATAATTGGGCCAACTAGATTAATCTGCTGAAGATTATTAGGTGTTAAATCTTGTTCACTATCAGGAGCAAAAATTAAAAATAGTATGAGTAAAAATATCATAGCCTTGAAATGATTTTGAATAAACTTCATCGGCAATGTGATTGGTAAAAATAGTTTTTTTATTAACTCCATTAATTATCCTTTTCTAATTTTCCATTGATATAAACTTTGGATATATTATATCTATGAAGTATTAAATGAATCGCAAGCTCATTTGTAGGTTCTGATTCTAAGTCCACTATTAACATATCAGCATTTTTTCCCTCGGCTATCTCACCAGTATTTATTCCTAAAGCTTCGGCTGCATCGATAGTTACACTTCTAATTAATTTATTTGCCAACTTTAAAATAGGTGCATCACTTTGCATAAATAGAGCTATTTTCATCTCTTCGAAAAGGTCAAGTTTATAGTTTGAACTAAGCCCGTCAGTTGCTACAATCCATCTGATGTTGTTATTATCTAACTCTTTTAAATCTATCGTACCATTACCTAAAAGTCTATTTGATATAGGGCAGTGAATAACTGTATGTTTATTTGATTCCAATGTTTTTAATTCACTCCCATTTGCTTTAACAACATGAGTTAAAAGTGTAGGGGTATTGTCAAAATATTCTAAAAATTCATCTGAATTACAAACTGCAGATTTTTGTTTTAGTAGATTCTCAAAAAACTCTTTAAAATCACCATCACTAGAATCTAACCACTCCCTTTCAGCTTGGCTTTCCATAAAGTGAGCTGTTAATTTCAAATTTTCATCTTTTACGATTCCAAGTGCTTTTTTAATTAAAACTGGATGAACAGAATAGGGTGAGTGAATAGCAACGGCTGGATAAAATCCTTCACGAGTTACAGTTTTAGAGGCATTAAGGCGGGATATAAAATCACCAAATAGTGCATCAGCCATAGTCGCTTGTGAACCAATAAGTTCATTAAAAAAGATAACATTTTGAGGAGCATTTGCACATGATTGAAGATCCATCCCATGAGAGCTAATTGCACCAAATGTTGTGATACCTAAATCTAACATCGAGTTGATCGCTTTATCCATACATTCAGCTTTACACCCCTCTATAAGAGCTTCACGATTCTCAATCACACTATATAACCAATTCATAAAATCACCATAGCATAATTGAGTTTTATTTGCACTAAACTCTATATGAACATGTGCATTTATAAGACCTGGCATCAATAGAGAATTTTCTCTAAGTGTTGTAACTTTGGCATTTGGGTATTTATCGATAAGTTCATCAAAAGGAGCGATGCTATGAATAGTTTTATCAAAAGCAACTGATAAATTAGTACTAACTTTTTCTTTCATAAGTATGTAGTGTGGTGTAATTATTTGCATATTTTATCTTTGTAATTTATTTTAATGTAATTATACCAATAATTTGAGATGCTATAATTTTAGAGAATAAATATAGATGATATTGCAACTCTTTTTAATAATATTTTAGATAAAATAAATTCTTAAAAATTCTTATATAAGTTAAAAAAAGGGAAAATATGAAAATAGTAGTTATCCAAGGTCCAAATTTAAATATGTTAGGTATTCGTGAACAAAATGTTTATGGTCCAATGAAATTAGAACAGATTCATGCTCAAATGAAAGAGTTTGCTGGTCAAAATAATGTAGAGATTGAATTTTTTCAAAGTAACTTAGAGGGTGAAATAGTGGATAGAATCCAAGAGTGTTATGGTGAGGCTCAAGGTATTATTATAAATGCTGCTGCTTATACTCATACTTCTATCGCTATTCGTGATGCAATCTCTGCTGTTAACATTCCAACGATAGAGGTTCATATATCTAATATTCACCGTCGTGAAGAGTTTAGAAAAGAGAATATGATTGCTCCTGTTTGTGCATCATCAGTTGTTGGTTTTGGTCCGTTTGGATATCATTTAGCGATGATGGGTATGTTACAAATTATGCAAGAGATGCAAGCAGCTCAAGCGGCACAACAAGCTCAAGCTCCACAAGCAAACTAATAAATGTATCTAAAATGTAAATTAAATGATAGTTTAACAACTTTTAAGGGTTTACATTTTGGGTATAAAATTTCACAAAAAAGTTCCCATAGATATAGAGTGACTGTTGGAGTTGGTGGAAATATTGGAGATGTTAAACGAAGATTTGAACATCTATTTATATTTTTAAAAAAAGATAAGAGAGTTGAATTATTGCAAACTTCGTTGATTTTAAAAAATCCTCCATTTGGTTTTGAACAACAAGATGACTTTTTAAATTCAATAATTGTTTTGCAAGTAAGTATGCAACCATTTGCTTTTTTAGATTATTTAATGAGATTAGAAAAAAAATTTGCAAGAAAACGAAGTTTTGCAAATGCACCAAGGACATTAGATTTGGATATTATTTTTTTTGATAATAGAGTTGTAAATACAAAAAAACTTCAGATTCCACATTTGAGTTGGTCAAAAAGAGAGAGTGTAATAATACCATTAATGGATTTATATAGATGAAGATACTAACTTTTACAGGAAGTACACCATCAGAAGCTTTAAAAAAAGCAAAATTAGATCCAGATTATAATGATATGTTCCATATTGATACTAAAGAGGTACAAAAAAAATCTTTAGGGCGTGAAGCGATATATGAAATAGTTATGGGTTTAGAGGAAAAAGTAAATACTAAGCAAAATTTAAAAGAAAAATTTCAAGATAAACCACTTGCACAAAAAAGTGAAGATGTTTTATTTGATATATCAAATGCTGCAAAACAAATATCTAAAATTTCAAGTGTAACTGATTCTCAATTTGAATATGGTAATACTAAACAAGTATTGCCAAGTAGTGAGCCAAAAGAACTCAAAGAGATAAAGTCAGAGATTAATAAATTAGGTGATAAAGTAAAACTAATTCAAAATATGTTTTGGGATGAGAAGGCACCAGATATTCATAGTAACATCCCACCAGAATTTGCAGAAATTTATCGTTTAGCTTCTCAAAGTGGAATGAATAAAGAGCATCTTAATGCTATAATGAAGATGACTTTAGAACATATGCCCTCTAAAATGAGGGACAATTCATTAACAGTAAAAAGATATTTTCAAACATTGTTGAGAAAAATGATTCCAATTAGATTAGAGACCACTCCATCAAAAGGGAATAAAAAAGTTATTATGTTAGTTGGTCCAACGGGTGTAGGAAAGACAACATCAATAGCAAAACTTGCAGCAAGATATTCATACCTTATGAAACAAAAATATAAGGTTGGATTAGTTGTTTTAGATACATACCGTATTGGTGCCGTTGAGCAGTTGATGCAGTATGCAAGAATGATGAAACTAGGAATTGAGACAGTTGTTGATCCACCTGAATTTTCAAATGCTTTGGATCTATTAAGACATTGTGATTATATACTTATCGATACAATGGGTTCTAGCCCTTATGACAAGGGGAAAATAGAGAAAATATATGAATGTTTAGAGGCAAATAATACAGAGTTTAATATTGATGTTGTTTTAGTGATGCCTAGTTCTATAAAATATGAAGATTTAAAAGTGACCTATGATAACTTTTCATCCTTAAATATAGATACTATGATGTTTACTAAACTCGATGAAACAATGGGCTTTGGAAATATTTTTTCACTTGCATATGAAACCAAAAAACCAATAAGTTATTTTTCTATTGGGCAAGAGGTTCCAGAAGATTTAGTATCTGCTAGCAGTGATTTCTTAGTTGATTGCTTATTAAATGGTTTTAAGAGGGGTAGTATATGATAGGTCACCAGGCTGAAAAACTTGAAAAACTAGTTGCTTCAAATTCAAAGAAAAAATCTAAAAAAACTCGTTTTATAGCGATAACAAGTGGAAAAGGTGGAGTTGGAAAAAGTACTATTAGTTCTAATCTAGCCTACGTTCTATCTCAAAGTGGGCTAAATGTAGGTATTTTTGATGCAGATATTGGTTTAGCAAATTTAGATGTTATGTTTAATGTGAAAATCAAGAAAAATATTTTACATGTTCTAAAAGGTGAAGCTAAAGTTTCAGATATTTTAATCCCAATTACAAGAAAGTTGATTTTAATTCCAGGAGATAGTGGAGATGAGATATTAAAATATTCTAATATGGAACTTTTTGAAAGATTTATGGAAGAAGCTCAGGTTCTTGATAAATTAGATGTTATGATTATTGATACTGGTGCTGGTATAGGTGAACATATACAGATGTTTTTAAATGCTGCTGATGATGTAATAGTAGTAACTGTTCCAGATCCAGCTGCAATAACAGATGCTTATGCAACAATAAAAACAATAGCAACTCTTCGTGACGATGTAAGTGTTATAATGAATCAAGTAAAAAATGAAAATGAGGCATCTGCTATCTTCTCTAAAATAAAAAAAGTGGCAGATGCAAATATAAGTGGAGATTTGAACTTAAAGCTTATTGGAAAAATCAACAATGATGTTAAGGTTTCATCATCAGTTAAAAAAAGAGAGCTCTTTAGTGTAGCGCATCCATCCTCACAGCCACATAGAGATATTGTGTCGATCGCTAACTCTATAATTACTAAGCTGGAACGAAATGTGCTGGTTACATCAGATGAGAGTGGATTAACAGGACTGTTTAGGCGTTTAATAAAACACTTTTAAATTATTTTCTATTGGGGAAGTATATGTTAGGTGAGAATTTTGTATATTTTTTTACAGTTCAGGGTTTCTTTATGGGAATTATTTTTGGAATTTTAAAATCTTTTGATGCAGAGGGATTATTGGTATATACTTTTTTTATTACGATATTCTTTTATCTTTTTTCACATATTATTATCGCTTTATATTATAAAACACTCACAGTAAAATCACATTATTTTCCAAAAGAGATTCATGAAAAAGAGTTAGACTTATTTGTAAGAGAGATTAATAAAAGAGAAAAACTAATAGATTCTGCATGTAAAATTACAGATATGGCGGTTCAACTAAATTCACAAAATGAACCTAGGGAGAAATCTTAATGTATGATAGTTACATTCAAGATATTAAACATAAAGAAGATGAGTTAGCTATTCAGTATCTACCTGCTGTGAAAGCTATGGCTTTTAGACTCAAAGAGAGGCTGCCTAGTTCAGTTGATTTTATGGATTTATCAGCCATTGGAACTGAAGAGCTTATTAAACTAGCAAGAAGATATGATGAGCAACTAAATGATTCCTTTTGGGGATATGCCAAAAAAAGAGTTTATGGTGCAATGCTAGATTATTTAAGAAGTTTAGATATTTTAAGTAGAGCTAGTAGAAAATTAGTAAAAGCGATAGATTATGCTATTGAAGAGTATAGAGTTATTCATGATGAGGAGCCTACTGATAAAGAGTTAGCAGTTATCCTTGATGAGAGTGAGGAAAAAGTACATGATGCTAGAATAGCTTCAACAATCTATACGGTTATGCCTCTTCATGATCAGCTTCAAGTGGGTGATGAGGGTGCTGCATTAGCGATAATTGAAAAAGAGGAACTTATTGATGTTATTAAGAGGGTTCTTTTGGGATATAACGAAAGGGAGCAACTAATTATCCAGTTGTATTATTTTGAGGAGTTAACACTTAAAGAGATTAGTGAAGTTTTAAGTATTACAGAATCAAGAATTTCACAAATTCATAAATCAATTATTCATAAAATTAAAGAGAGTATAGAAGCGTAGTATGGCAGATATTTTATCACAAGAAGAGATTGACGCCCTTTTAGATGTTGTTGAAGATGATGGTAATGTCGAAAGTATAGATTCTATTGATGAACATGCAATGCATCAAAGACAGGTTACTCTTTACGACTTCAAAAGACCAAACAGGGTTTCAAAAGAGCAACTTCGTGCATTTCGTGGTGTCCATGATAAGATGGCAAGATCATTAGCATCACAAATCTCATCAATAATGCGTTCAATAGTAGAGATACAGCTACACTCAGTTGATCAAATGACATATGGTGAGTTTTTGATGTCTTTACCAAATCCTACAAG
>JAYEKJ010000175.1:0-7498 GCA_034660975.1 Campylobacterota bacterium | reverse complement strand
ATCCCCTTTTTTATATAGTATCTGTTATCCTAGTTTTTAGTATAGATATATCCATATCATTATCCCAAGGTAAAAGTCTATTTTCTCGTATAACATCAAATAAAGTTCCACCCTCTAACCAATACTCAATACCATTCTCTTCTAGTAAGTTTGTGACATCTTTGAGCATCTTTAATGCTATAACACCATTTTACCCTCAAGTGTATGTTTTCCTGCCATGTTAACCCTTTATTTTTTTAAATTGTTTTTTATTTTTCAAATACTTAGCTTGTGCTTTAAGATGAAACTCTAGCTTTTTTTCAAGTATAGATAAATCTATATTAGATATTTCAGCATAATATTTCAAAATGAGTTTATTATCATCTATATTTGATGTTAATTTTGACATACTTTTCATTCGTAGATCTATATCAAAATCTAAAAATTTCATTCTATTTACATCAATGATGTTAAAAATATATATGCCATTAACTTTTTTAATCAATATGTTACCAGGTGAATAATCAATATGGTAAACACCTTTATTGTGTAGGTTTACACTAAATTTAGTAAATTCTTTTAAGATATTTTCTCTGTCACTAAAATTTTTATCTTTAAAGAGTGCTCTAATCTCAAAATCATAATCAAAAAATTCGCTAACATAAAAGCTCTCTTTGAAAAAAAATAAAGAGCTAAACTCTGAATAACCTATAGGTTTTGGAGTATTAATACCTAATTCTAAAAGTTTAACAGAGTTTTCGTAAGATCTTTTAGCTTTTGATTCTCTAAAGAACTTATAAACTATCTTATTTAAAAGATGGGGTATTTTAAAAGATTTTACTACATATTTTGTATTTGTAAACTCTATGATTTTTATAGTATTTCTTTTTTTAAAAAGTATTACATTTGTATCTTTGCAAAAATATTTTTTTATATTTATAAGAAAATTATCAAACTTTTCATTTACAGTTTTATATATCATATGTTCTTAGTCTCATTTAATTTTTTTATTACTCTTTCATAGATTCTACTAGATACATTACCATCTATCTCACCACATAAATCTTTACTAAACTCTAATCTTTTATTTTCTAATTTTAAGGGATTAGCAAGAGCTTCTTGTATAAAGTGAAGGGTCTCTTTATAGTCATAAGCATTATCTAAAATAGTTCTATAAAACTCTTTACTTTTGTCAATTCTTTTAGAAAGTTTCCAAGGCATAAGATAATATGACCATCGAAGTTTAAAGTATCTATTTGAGATTACTGGTTTATTAAGTGCTGCAAATTCAAACATTGCAGAACTTTCATCACTAATCATTATATCAGATATTGCCAGAAATGGTACGAGGTTGTATTCATTAAGTGGCAGAACTATACAGTTGTTATACTCTTTCCATTTTTTAAATTTTTTTAGTTGGTTTTTATATTTTTTTCTTTCATAACTAAGGTAATGAGGTTTTACTAATATATTACACTCTGTAAACTCTTGCGGAAAACTATCTGACATTTTTTCAATAGAAGATGGAAAAAAAGTTGGTGCATAAAGAATCGTTTTTTTATTTAAATCTAGATTATATTTTTTAAAAATTTTAGTTTTATCCTCTTCTTTAAAATTTATAATCTCATCAAATTTACTAAAGCCAACCTTTGCTAGTTTATGCTCAAATTGTGGATATAACTCTTTTAAGAGATTATACTTTTGTTCACCCTCAACAATGTAGATATCAAAATACTCAATAGCATTATAAAATGATGTAGATTTAGTACCTATCCCATGTTCTAAAAATATAGTTACAGCTTCAATATCTTTTGCTTTTTCAAATGGATTAGCAAAAAATATAGCATCAGCTTTTTCATCATAAAGTTCATCCATATCAAAACTGTAAATAAGAGAATTCTCTTGGGCTATATTTTTCATATTATCAGAATTTTGTTTACTTGAGAGTATATACTTTACATTATCTCCTTTCTCTTGAAAAACTTTACCAATAGGTAAAAAATGTGGAAAATAATATGGATATGCCACATAGAAATATATATTTAACATGTTAAACTCCTTTGATTCTCTATTCTATTTTGAACAACAATTAGACCAGCAAATAGACTAAATATAGCCATTGTAAATTGTTGATGAAACATATTGCCAGTTAAACAGGTGATTAAATATACAAATGCTTTATAATCTGTTTTTATAATCTCTTTTAGTCTATCCATCTCATCACCAGTACCAATGCCAAATATAAAGTTTAACATCTATTTTTTTTATAGAGTATATGATTTAGCAAAAATAGAGATGTAAAAACAACAAAAGTTGAGTATTGAAGGTGATTCATAAATGGAGTAGCAAAAGGGGATGAACTATTTTTCCACTCTATTAATTCAAAAAACATACCATAAGATAAAACTTCACTAATCATCATACTAAATAAAAATGCCGAAATAACTAAACCAAAATACTCTTTTTTGAGATGTGTAGCTATTATAAACATCGGTAAATAGTAGCAATATCTTATGGCATAGTTTAAACCCTCACCTAAATTTGAGGACCATAATATTGCAATAAAGCTATATAAAATAAAAGTTATAAAGAGGAGTGTGAATCTGTTTTGTAAAAAGAATTTTATATCATTTTTAATATCTGCTTTGAATATCCATACTAGGAGTATTAGAACACTTAAGATTCCTATACCAGCTCGAGAGATGGGTATTAAAAATGAGTAGATGATTATTAAATAATTGAGTATTTTATCTTTATCAAGAGTATCTACCCTATTCAAAATCATTTTTAAGTCTTTGGAGTATTTCAAAAGCTTTATTTATATCTTGTATATTAATTTCTGAAATTTTATTGAGTGCTTTTTTGAGGTCTGTAGTTGAGATACCTTCAGTTCTCTCTAGATAGATTACTTCACAATGCTCTTTTAAAAAATCAAATTTCCCTTCCCAATCATCTCCCATAGAAAATATATCAATATTGTATTTTTGAATATCTTTTACTTTTTGTTCCCAATTATTTTCTGGTATGACTTGAGTAACATATTTTATAGATTCAACTATTTGGGCTCTTTGTTCATAAGGTATTATAGTTTTTTTACCTTTGAGTTCATTAAATTCGTCAGTTGAGACAGCCACTATTAGCTCATCACCAAGTTCACTTAACCTTTGTAGTAATTTTAAGTGCCCTATATGAAACATATCAAATGTACCGTAAGTTAAAATGATTTTTTTACTCATCTTGTATCCTGAAATTAATAGTGATTATTTTAATGCGATTATAGCGAAGTGATTATATATAAATGATTAAAAGAGTATAATTCAATATCAAAGAAAAAAATAGTTCATAGGAAAATAATATTTGAAAGAGATGTTAAAGCGATATTGGCCATATATTAAAGGCTATAAATTACAATATTTTTTAGTTTTCATTGGTATTATATTGACAGTTAGTGCTACAACTGCTACTGCTCATATAATGAAACCATTGATGGATGAGATGTTTATTGAAAAAAAAGAGGAGATGCTTTATCTAATTCCTATTGGATTGATAGGTATTTATGTTTTAAAATCTATTGGTCGGTATATTCAATCTGTTTATATGAAATATATAGGTTTACATATAGTAACTAGATTTAGAGAGATTCTTCTAAGTAAAATTATCAATCTTGATATGGGTTTTTTATATCTAAATAGAAGTGGTGAACTTATCTCCCGTGTCACAAATGATATAAACAGAATTCAGTACTTTGTCTCAAACATGCTTCCAGAACTTTTCCGTGAAAGTTTGACTGTTGTAGCACTAGTTAGTTATCTTATATACTTAAATCCAATTTTAGCACTATACTCTTTAATAGTTGTCCCTCTTGTTATATATCCATTGATATTAATAGCTAAAAAACTTAAAAAATACTCACATCGTTCACAACGCAAAAATGCAGATGTTGTTACTAGACTTACTGAAGTGTTTAACAATAGTGAAATAATAAAAGCAAATGCTACTGAAAAGTATGAACTAGAACGATTTTCTAAACAAAATTGGCAATTTTTTAAAATAAATATGAAGTCAGTTTATGTAGGGGAGATAGTTTCCCCTATGATGGAGATAATTGGTGCAAGTGGTTTAGCGGCAGTTATCTTCGTTGGAGGAAAAGAGGTATATGATGGAAGGATGAGTGTTGGAGAGTTTACAGCTTTTTTAACTGCCGTAGGATTGATTTTTCAACCAATTCGTCGTATAGGTTCAATCTATTCTAAAATACAAGATGCTATAGCTGCAAGTGAAAGAGTTTTTGAGATTTTAGATACTAATAGTAAGATCATTGATGGAGAAGAGATTTTAGATAAGGACATTATTCAAATTGAATTTAAAAATGTAGAACTAAAATATGAAGATTCTTTTGCCTTAGATGATATAAACATTACTGTGAAACAGGGTGAAAATATAGCTCTTGTTGGTGATAGTGGAGGTGGAAAATCAACATTTATAAATATGCTTCTTCGTTTTTATGATCCTAATAATGGTTTGATTAGAGTTAATGGTACAGATATAAAAGAGTTTACACAAGAATCACTAAAACACCATATATCTTTAGTTTCACAAAGAATCTATATTTTTCAAGATTCTTTAGCATCAAATGTTGCTTATGGTCAGACAATAGATGAAGATGAGGTTTATAAAGCTTTAAAGTTAGCAGATGCTATAGAGTTTGTAGAATCTTTAGAGGATGGGATTCATACTAAAATGGAAGAGTTTGGGGTAAATCTATCGGGTGGACAGAGACAGCGTGTAGCAATTGCAAGGGCAATATATAAACACTCTTCTCTTTTACTTTTTGATGAAGCAACATCAGCTCTTGATAATGAGAGTGAAAAAAGAATTCAAATAGCTCTTGATGAATATACAAAAGATAAAATCACTATAACCATCGCACATAGATTAAGCACTATCGAACACGCAGATAAGATTCTTGTGATGCAAAAAGGTAAAATAGTGGCAAATGGAACACATCTTGAACTTCTAGAGAGTTCAAAAATTTATCAAAGATTGGCTGGGGCATTTGATAAATAAAAATATTTTTAGGAAAAACATATACAAGCTTGAGTTGTTTTAGTTCAAGAGAGAAAAAGTATGCTAGCTATGGAATCCTAAAAATGCTTGATTAATAAATATAACTTTAAAACACAAGACCCTTTGAAATATATAAATAAATTAACTAAGTTTTATAAAAATTATATTTAAAATGATATAATCGACAGATGAAAGTAATTACATTTTTTTTAGCAATCTATATAATCATAATGGGTCTTATTTTTAGTTTTTATATAAATATAAACAATGAACAAGAGAAACAGGTATCGATAGTAAAGAATAAAACCAAGGGGATAAAGTACCTTAAATTAATTAATAAACTAACTAACTATTGATGTTGCAGTTTATTATGGTAACGCTAGACAAAATAATGTTGCATATGCTCAAAAATTTGATAAACTAAAAAAAGAGATTTTATTAGAGATAGATAAGATTTACGCTTTACAAAAAAAATATCCACAATTTAAAAATGATATCTTAAATGAAAAATTACAAAAACTTAAAAAATCTACAATTAACTCCTCTGAGTATTATGAGTTTTTAGATTACATAAATCATGAAAATTACCGTATAGGCGATGTATCTGAACTTCTTTTTGAGAGAGAAAGAAAAATATATTTTTTAAGCTCCCTACTTACACATTATATGCCAGAATATCTCATCAGTAGCATAATTGCTCACAATATTGTGGAGGAATTTATTGATTATAAAAAATTAAGTAGTTTTAAACAAAATTTATTTATCGAACAGACAAAACTTATCTATTTGAGTTCCCAAGAGGTTCATGGAATCTTACAGCTACTAGGCAAAGATAAAGAGACTAAAGTGTTGTTATCTTATATGGAAGAGATATATGGTAAGTTGAATAATTTATCAAAAAATGTAAATCTATCAAGCATATTTAATAATAATTCAATGGAAGCTGCAAAATATATAAAAATTACTCACGAGATAATAGAACTCTCTTTTTTATTAAATAAAGAAAATATTGAGATTATTCAACATGAGTTAAAACTAAGAGATAAATTAGTGAGAGATAAATTATTTTGGACAAATGGTATTAGTATTTTTATTTTTCTAGTAATCACTTTTTTATTTATCTACTCTTATCGCTTATATCTATTGAAACTTAAAGAGCATCTAGCTGTAAAAGAGGAGAAAGAAAAAACTCAAAATGCTTTAGAGTTTAAAAGTAGATTTTTATCAAATATGTCGCATGAGATTCGTACACCACTAAATTCAGTTGTTGGTTTAACCCAAGTTTTAGGTAAAACAAAATTAGATAAAAAACAGATTGATATTGTTGGTAAAATCAAATATTCATCTGAACTTTTACTAGGTGTAATAAACGATATATTAGATATATCAAAAATTGAATCTGGAAAGATGCATATAGAAAAAATAGATTTTAATCTGAAAAAATTATTAGAAAATATTCAACATATGTTTCAAGAAAGGGTTGATGAAAAGGGAATCTCATTAGTTATTGATTATGGAAATGTTAACAATTTCAATCTTACAGGAGATTCTCTTAGGATATCTCAAATAATTGTTAATCTAGTAAGTAATGCTGTTAAATTTACTCAAGTTGGTGGAGTGACTATAAGTTTAGAAGATATTGGTTATGAGAAAATAGTTTTTAAAGTAAAAGATACAGGAATCGGTTTAAAAGAGGAGCAGATTAAAACCCTTTTTGAAGAGTTTACTCAAGCCGATATGGATACAAGCAAGAAAATATGGGGGTACTGGACTTGGTCTTGCAATTAGTAAAAGCTTAGTTGAGATGATGGATGGAGTAATCCATATAGAGAGTCAGTTTGGTGTTGGGAGTAGTTTTATTCTTGAGTTGCATTTGCCTATCTCTATAAAAAACAATCTATCTGTAACTGATGATAATATAACAGTTAAATCACTTGAAAATGAGATAAATGTAATTGAGAATATAAATATTTTAGTAGCAGAAGATAATAAAATGAATCAAACACTTTTAGTTATGCTACTCGAAGATTCTAAGTTAAATTTAGAGTTTGCACAAGATGGTGCTATCGCAGTTGAGATGTTTAAGAAAAATAATTATGATTTGATTCTTATGGATATTCAGATGCCAAATATGAACGGATATGATGCAACAGAGTTGATAAGAGAAGAGGATAAAGAGATTCCAATCATAGGATTGAGTGCAAATGCTATGGAAGATGATGTTAAAAAAGCTTTAGAATCTGGTATGAATAGTTATGTAGCAAAACCGATAGATATAGAAAAATTGTATATAGAACTTCTAAAGTATATAGGTAAAGTTTAAACTTTATCACTTCTTCAACCTTTTTTAGAGATAATCGCGATAATTAACTAAAATATGGATTATAAATATGTTAGATTTTGCAAAATTTACTTCTTACTCAAAACCAGGACCTCGTTATACTTCTTACCC
>JAYEKJ010000174.1:0-27338 GCA_034660975.1 Campylobacterota bacterium | reverse complement strand
TCATCATCAATCTCATCAAAACCAGGATCTTCAAGAGAGATACCATCATCTATATCAGTATCATCTTCCATAAAACTTGTATCTGGAGTTTCAAGCTCTTGAGTCTCTTTTCCTATAACAGAAAACAGCTCAACTAAATCAGTTGGTAGAAAAGGTTTTTTAAGTGTAGAATCAAAGCTATCAATGGAATCTGAGCCTCTTGAGCAGATGTATAATGATTTATTGTAAGTTACTTTTTTATTTAAACTCTCAACTAACTCTTCGCTATACAAAGTGTCATCAACAACTAGAAGATCATAAGCACTTTCCTCTATTTCATCTATATTAGTTACAATATCTAAACTATCAGAAGTTTTCTGCGCACTAAGCGTTACTAGTTTGTTAACTACTGGATTATCATTTAAAAGTAATATTTTCACTTAAATTCCTTTAATGAGGCTGAAGTTCTTAGTCAAAAGAAATCCCAAGAAATTAGGGGTTTCTTTTGACTAAGAACTTAACATTTTTTTTATACATTATTGTACCCTAAAAAACTAAAAAACTAAAAAAACATCTCTAAATAGTTGAAAGCTTCTAGCATATGATTTTTAAGAATCAGCATTGTAGCCGTAAATGTAGCTATTAAAACTGAAAATGCAACCATGATTTTTATTGGGAATCCAATAACAAGTAGATTAAATTGAGGCATCGTTTTCATAAGCATACCAAAGATTATATCAGCTAACCATGAAAGAGCAATAATTGGAAATGCTATTATAAAACCAACCAAAAACATATTTGCTGCTGCTTGTATTGTATAGTTTAAAAACTCTTTAGTTAGAATAAACCCACCAAGAGGAATATTTTTTAGTGAATCATCAATAAAGAGCAATATCCAATGATGCATATCGATACTAAAAAGTACCATTAAAGCCATTAAAGATAAATACTGAGAGATAATAGGCATAGATATACCTGATTGTGGATCAATAGCACTAGCCATTGAGAATCCCATCATAAAAGATATCATACCACCAGCAAAAGTTATAATATTAAATGCTATTTGTAAAATTAGACCAATAGCAAGACCAAATAAAAGTTCACTTAATATTGCAACAACTATGCTAGGCACATTGATAGCTATCTCAAGAGGAGGCATAGAGGAGTAAAAGACAATAGTGAAGAAAAATGCCATTGATGGTTTTACACTCATTGGGATACTTTGATGTGCAAAAATAGGGGTTGCCATAAATAGAGCAGCAAAACGAAAAAATAGGAGGATGAAACCGACGATATAGGTATCGGTAAAAACTTCTGCCCAGTTCATTTTATACTTATTTAATCTGTTTAAGTTGTTTGTTTTCTAGTCTAAAAACTTTTTTACATCTGTGGGCTAAAAGTTCGTCATGTGTTACTAGAATGAGACCACCCTCATTTTCCTCTATGTATTCAAAAAAAAGATCCATTACCGTTGAGGCTGTTTTTTTATCTAAATTTCCAGTTGGCTCATCAGCAAAAATTATACGAGGTTGTTTTGTTAAAACTCTTGCGATAGAGACTCTTTGTTGTTGACCACCCGATAACTCTGTTACTTTTTGATTTATACATTCAAAAATATCTAATTTTTTTAAAAGTTCATCATCAATATTTTTTTTTGACAGAATGGCGGCTAATTCTAGGTTTTCATAAGCACTAAAACCTTTAAAAAGATAATGTGATTGAAAAACAAGTCCCAAGTCATCTCTTTTAATCTGCGCTACTCTTTTTTTTGTTAACTTTAAAGCATCTTCACCTAGTAAAGAGACTTCACCTTTATCAGCTTTTAAGAGAGTAGATAATATATGCAAAAGAGTTGATTTTCCACTTCCACTTATACCTATGATAGCAATAGATTCTTTTGAGTTTAACTCTAAAGAGATATCTTTAAATAGTTCATATTCAAAAGTGTGTGATAGATTTTTTGCAGATAATAAATTCATAAGAGATTATAGTTAAATAGTATTTAATTGCTACTAAATGCCTTTAGCATCTTTTGCTAGTTTTGCCCAAGATGATGTTTCATCTGCATCTATAGATTCTTGATAAGCTATTTGTGCTTCATCTTCTCTCCAAAGTTTTGTATAAATATTACCTAGGAGATATTTTTGTCTGGCTCTTTTTTTATTTGTTAAATCTATTTTATCAAGAGACTTAATTATTTTAAGTGCATCTTCAAAGCGTTCATTATTTATATATGCTTGGTAAAGTGTAAATTCAACATAAGGGCTTTGTGCATAAGAAGATGATTTTTGTTGCATTTTTACAACTTGGGATGCAAATTTGATAAGCATATTATCATCCCTCTTATCTCTAGCTACTGCAATCATACTTACAAATCTATCTATATCTTCATAAGTTAATCCAAATCTCTCTTCAATATCTAAAATAGACTTAACCATATTGTCTTTGTTTTCTAATCTTTGGTAGGTGTCAAATATATATCTATACACATTTTTATATTGGCTGTTTTTATCATTTTCAATTAATAAAACTAACTCTTTAGATGCTTCTATAACATCGCTGTAATTTCCAGTTTCAAAATCAACTTTTATATATCGATATAACCATTTTTTTCGTAACTCTAAATCTTTAGATTTTAAATTTCTACTTGCAACTTTTTTTGATAATTTATAGTCTCCACCCATCATCGAACATTCATAGATACCATCATCCCATTCATTAGAGAGGGTTATATTATATTCAGCTGATGTTTTTATAACATTCTCACACTCTTTTCTTTTTAATGATTCTTTCATTATCCCAATTGCAGCTGTTTTTACAATCTCATCTGTATCATTGTACTTTTCATTATCTAGTGCTAAAATAGAATCTTTAAAGCCGAGTAGATCTGAATACATATTATTTTCTAAAAGTAATTTTGCTTTTTCATATATAGCTCTATCACCGATAGTATCATTCATATAAGTCTCTATTAGTTCATTATATTGAGTTAATTTAGTTGATATATTGCTATCTGTTGTATCAAAAAATAAAGCATCTTTAGCAACTTGAAGCTCATCTTCATAAAAACCATATTGATAGGTAGATAGATAAGAGTTTATTGTATCTAGTGATTCTTGTTTTTTATCTGTTTTACTTAACCAAATTGCTTTATCATATAATAACCTTTCATGATCATCATGTTTCTTATCTATTTTATTTAATAATGCATTTGAGATAGAAGCTGCTGTAAAAAACTTATCCTCCTCTTCAAAACTATACATCATCTCCTTAGATGCTTCATATTCATTCATAAAAAAATCAGGTTTTGCATTTACAATTTTCATTGTAAAATTTGAGGCCTCTTTTGGATATCCAGATCGTAGATTATATTGGGCTAGTCTATATGCAGCTGTTGACGCTACCTCTACATCATTAGATTCATGGAGGGCTCTTTTATAAAAAGATAATGCTTTATCTGTGTTACCAGAATCCTCTAGCATCTCACCTTTATAAATATAAGACCATTTTGCATATACTGAATCTTGATGCTCATCAAAAACTCTGTCAAAGAAGTAATCAGCATCGACATTTAAGCCAATCTTTGAATAGCTTTTAGCCATTAAGGATAATACCTCAGGAATATTTTCATCAGATGAATATTCTCTGATGTAAATCTTTGCTAACTCTATAATCTCATCGAAATTTTCCATCTTTGCATATACTCTTATTTTATAAAATATAAATTCTGAGTTAAAAAGAGAATTTGGATATTTTGCTCTTATCTCATTTATAAGTGTTAAACATTTTTCATATTTAGCAGCTGAGTATAATTTCTTTATTTCAAGATAATCTGAGACATCCTGAACCTCTTTAATATAAACAGGGTTTCCCTTTATATCCAATCCCCCTACGAAAGGAAGGTTCTTTTTCTTTAAGTGAAATGGGAAATTTATACCAATCTCAGGTTCTTTATCATTTTTAATATATGGCAGTTTTTCTTTATAACCAACAACCATCCAGTGGGAAGATGATTTAACAGAAGCGTTAAAAATTGTATCGTCTTTAGTGAAATTAAATATCATAGGATAAAGCTTTATTTTTTTGATAGGTTTAATAACAATAAAAAAGGTATTTTTTTTATTTACAGTATTTACTTGAAAAAAATCATTTTGAAGTTGTTTAAATTTTGTAGATGGTTGTTTTTTAAAAGCACAAATGATTTTTGTAGTTACTTCAAAATCATCCTTAATCTCGTTGCAAGAGAATCTTTCATCTTCTTTGATATGTAGAGTTGAGTATTTTTCGAAGTTTTCTTTAGCACTTGCGAGTGAAATCTCAAGTGCATAAAGGTTAAAAGAGAATAGGAGAGAGAGTATTAGTTTAAACAAATTCTCCTCTCCTATATAAGCTAGATATTAAAAATTAATATCCACTATTATATACAAATGCAGTAACAAACTCTAGTAAAGGGTTTAGTGCAACAAATGCAAAAATAGTTGCAAAAGCAGCAAAACCAATGATAGATTTTAAAGCAAGAGTAGCATTAGAAACATACATATGTCCATCTGTTCCAACAACAGGTTCTTTCATAAACATATATACAATTAGTTTAAGATAGTAATAACCAGCGATTGCAGAGTTAAGTGCCATGATAAGTGCAAGAACAGTATATCCACCTGTTACAGCAGAACTAATCATATACATTTTACCCCAAAATAGTGCAAATGGTGGTAAACCAGCTAAACTTAACATAAATAGACCCATGATTGTAGCAGCTACTGGGGCTGTTTTAATCATACCTGCAAATTTATCATAACTATGGTCTGATTGTTGATGTGCTGGAAGATGTTTCTGACGAGATATCCATAACATACTAAATGAACCAAGGTTAGTGAAACTAAATAAAATCCAGTATAAAAATAGTGCAGAGTTTGATTGAGTAGTACCAATTAAGATAGCAGCCATTACAAAACCAGCATGTGAAATAGAACTATATGCAAGCATTCTTTTTACATCTGTTTGAACTAAAGCCCAAATATTTGCCATTGTCATAGTAAGAACAACAACTATATAAAGAATCACTTCTAACCAAATTACACCACTGTGAATTAGGAATTCAAATAGTCTCATAATAACAACAAATGCTGCTATTTTTGGAACGATTGACATAAATCCAGCCATTGATGCAGAAGCACCCTCATAAACATCAGGAGCCCAAGTATGGAATGGAACTAAAGAAACTTTAAATCCAAGTGAAGCTAACATAAATACTACACCAACAAGTACATAACCGATATCAGCATAGTTATTTGCTGCTAATACTGTTGCCATTTGATTGATTTCAATTGAACCAGTAAGTGCATAAAACACCATTGAACCAAAAGAGTAAAAACCAGCTGCTAATGCACCCATAGTAAAGTACTTAACGGCTGCTTCAAATGATTTGTCACGATTATGCATAGCGATTAGAGTATAAAGTGCTAAAGATGCAGTCTCTAAACCAACAAAGATAAGGATTAAGTTATCAGTTGCAACCATAAACTGGAATCCACCAATCATAAATAGGAATAGAGCAAAGAACTCAGGGTATGAGAACTCATGGAATCTTTTTGATGTTAATGATAAGGGGATAAATAGCATTGAAGCACCAACAATAACAAATTGAGCTAAAATTGCTAAACCATCAATAAGCATCACATCAAATACACCCATAACTGTGCCACTTTGTGAAAAAACACCAGCAGCACCAAGAAGTGAACCAAAGTCCATTCCTAGGAAAAGTAGACTTAACATAACATACAATGATTTGTCCAATCCACCTTTAATCATGTCAACAATTAAAATTAATAATGCACCAACTATTGGAATTAACATTGGTGCTAGAGTCATTAAATTTAATGACTCTAAAGATATATTTATAGGCTCTAACATTAGTGTGCCTCCTGCGCTGAAGTTCCATCACCTTTTACAAGGTTAGGAATTCTAGATTTAGCTTCATCTGTAATAGATTTGTCATGCATTAATTGAACTAAAGATTCAACACTATTATTGATTGGATCCAAAACTGGTTTTGGATAAATCCCTAACCAAATAGTAAGAAATACTAATGGAATTAAAGCAGTAAGCTCTCTTTTGTTTACATCTGGAAGATTTCTATTTTCCTCTTTTGTAACTTCACCAAAGAACATTTTTTTGTAAGCTGCTAACATATAGATAGCACCAACAATAATAGCAATACCAGCTAATAGAGTTAAGATATGTGATTGTTGATAGAATCCAAGAAGACTTAAAAACTCACCAACAAAGTTAATTGTAAGTGGCATACCAACAGAAGCCATCATCATTAAACCAAAGATAGTCGCATATTTAGGCATAACATGAGCTAAACCACCAAACTCACTCATCATCTTAGTATGGCGTCTATCATAGATAACACCAACAAGTAAGAATAAAGCACCCGATACAACACCGTGAGCAATCATTAAAAAGATTGAACCTGTAATACCCTCTACATTTAATGCAAAAGTTCCAAGTATAATAACACCCATATGTGATACTGAAGAGTAAGCAACAACTTGTTTAACATCTTCTTGAGCATAAGCGATCATTGCTGTATAAACAATCATAATGATTGATATTATTGCAATTGGGAACATGAAATACACAGATGCATCTGGGAACAATGGTAATGAAAAACGGATAAAAGCATAAGTACCCATCTTTAGTAAGATAGCTGCTAATATAACCGAACCGATAGTTGGTGCTTGACCGTGAGCGTAAGGTAACCATGTATGAAATGGAAACATTGGTACTTTGATAGCAAAACCGATAAAGAAAGCAGCAAATAACCAAAGTTGAAAACTCTCAGGTAAGATAAGTCTGTACCAGTCAAGAATTGCGAAACTCCATTGACCTGTTGCTTGGTAATAAAAATATGCCATAAATAGCATACCAACAAGCATAACTAATGAACCAGCAAATGTATATAAGAAAAATTTAACTGATGCATATATACGAAGTGGACCACCCCATGCACCAATGATATAAAGCATAGGTACAAGAGACAATTCCCAAAATATATAAAATACAATTGCATCAAGAGCAGCAAAAACACCAACCATAGTCATCTGTAAAAACAGAAGAGTGATAATCATGTTTTTTACATCTTTAGTATCAGTTAATGAAGCGATACCAATCATTGTAAAGAATGCTGATAAAATAATGATAAACAAAGAGATACCATCTATACCTAAGATATAGTTAATTCCAAATGATGGAAGTAATGGAAGATGCTCCATAAATTGCATACCAGAAACATTATTGTCAAAAGAGTACCAAAGCACTAAAGATAAAATAAACTCAATAGTAGCTACCGCTATACCATAAGCTCTAAAACTATCTTTATGAACTGCAAATCCAAGCAGTGCTGCCACTGCTGGAAAGAAAATTAAAATTGATAATATATGATCTAACATCTATTAAACTCCTAGGTTAGTATATTTAGCTGCTAATCCAAATGCAACAGCTAATGATAACAGGATAACTAAACCGGTAACCATCCATTTAAGCATAGTAGAAAGGTTACCACTTTGCATTGTTCTTGTTTTTTCACCAGTAGTATAAAGAATACCAGCTATTCCATCAACAGTAGCATCAACAATTTTCATATCTACTTGTCTCCAGAAAATAGTTGACAACTCTCTATATGGTTTTACTAAAAATTCCTCATAAGCATAAGGGATATAGTATTGATTTTTCAACAGCTTATATATAAAGCTTTTTTCCATTTTAGATGTACCATCTGGAACAGTTATATTGGAATGAGCATATTTTTTATAAGCATACATAATAGCTAAAGCAACAAAAACTTGAGTTCCAATAGTCATAATCCAGTAAAGAGTAGCACTATGTACATGGTATTCAGTAGCAGGAAGAACCATTGTTACCATCTCAAAGTATGTCATTTTAAATGAACCAGCAATTACTGCTAGTAATAATAATGGACTCATACCAACAAGCATAAATTTATATGCTTCATGTGGATCGATACCAAATAGTTTATGTCTCTCTTCACCCTCAAATATAAGTGCAGTTAATCTAAATGAATAGAATGCAGTTAAACCAGCAGTAAATAATAATACTGAATAGATGATATAGTGATGCTCAATAATAGCAACCTCTAAGATTAAATCTTTTGAGAAGAAACCAGCAAGAGGGAAGATACCAGCAAGTGCAACAGAAGCAACAGTCATCATAATATATGTCCACTTCATACTCTTTTTAAGTCCACCCATCTTAAATGGATCAAGCTCATCATGCATAGAGTGCATAACATTACCAGCGCCAAGAAATAATAGAGCTTTAAAGAATGCGTGAGCCATAAGGTGAAATAAAGCAACCCAATAAGCACCTAAACCAGCAGCAGCAAACATATAACCTAGCTGAGATAGTGTTGAGTATGCAATAATTCTTTTCATATCACGATTAACAAGTGCCATAGAAGCTGCAAAAATTGCAACAAATGCACCAAGAGAAGCGATAAATAGACCAACATTAGGGATTAAACTATAAAGTTCGTTTGAACGAACAACTAAATAAACACCGGCTGTTACCATTGTCGCGGCATGAATAAGTGCAGAAACCGGAGTAGGTCCCTCCATCGCATCAGCTAACCATGTATGTAATGGAAACTGAGCTGATTTACCCATAGCACCGATAAATAAGAAGATTCCCATCCAAGTTAATACTTCAGTATCTAAACCTGGCATCGCTGCAAAAGCTTGATCATATTGTAAAGTACCAGTATTCCAATAAACTAAGAAGATACCGATAAGCATACCAAGGTCAGCAATTCTATTCATAATGAATGCTTCATTAGCAGCCCAAGTAGCACTCTCTTTTTGATACCAAAAACCAATTAGTAACCACGAACAAAGACCAACACCTTCCCAACCAATAAATAGACCAGCAAAGTTATCACTCATTACTAGAATCATCATCGAAAATACGAATGCTGAAAGGTATGAGAAAAATCTATTGAATGCTTTATCGTGAGCCATATAACCAATAGAATAAATATGAACTACAGTTGAAACAATTGTTACAACCATCATCATAGTTACAGAAACTTGATCAACTATAAAACCAAAAGGGATATATAAATCACCAGTAGCCATCCAAGTCATCATCTCTACATGGATATGTTGTCCAGTTGATAATACGAATATAAGTAAAATAGTACTACTAAGTAGCGATAAACCAAGTAGTGCTGTTGGCACAATACCAGCAATAAGTGTCTTAGGACGAGCACCAAAAAGTGCAGCGAACAAAGAACCTACTAAAGGTGCAAAAAGTGCTGTATATAAAAATAATTCCATATTTTTATCCTTTCATTGTTGACATAGTGTCAAGATCGATGTTGTTATGACGCTTATGCCATACAATTAATAATCCTAGACCAACGGCTACTTCTGATGCAGCAATTGCAATTACAAAAAATGCAAACATTTGACCAGTTAAGTCACCATAATAGTGTGAAATCGCAGCAAAGCCGATATTTACAGAGTTTAGTAAAATCTCAGTTGCGAAAAACAGCATAAGAAGGTTTTTTCTACGCATAACACCTATCAAACCTATACAAAAAAGTATAGTTGATAGTACAAGGTAGTGGTTAAGTCCAATTTCCATCATGAAATCACCTTTTTGTTTTTATCTTTTTTAAGATCCACTATCTCAGCGTCACTCATAATAGTAAGAGAAAGATCCATTTTTTTACCAGCTAAAACAATACCAGCTATCATCGCAACAAGTAACATAATTGCTGCAACTTCAAATGGTACTAAGTATTTTGTAAAAAGAACCATACCAACCTCTTGAGTATTACCAGCACCCTCAATCATAGGATAAAGAGCTTCAACATTATTTGTTACCATAGGAGCAGCAAAAATAATCACTACTAAAACAGCAGATACGATACTTAAACCATAAATAATAAGGCTGTTACCTTTTTTCTCTTTTAAATCTCTAGTAGTATCAAAGAACATCATACCAAAAGCATAAAGTGCCATAACTGCACCAGAGTAAACAACGATTTGAACCGCACCTAAAAAGTCAGCACCTAGAATAAAGAAAAATGCTGATATAAAAATCATACCCGCTGCTAATGCTGTTAAAGCATATAACGCTTGAGATGTTGTTACTGTAATAAAAAACATCGCAATTGTTAAAAAAGCAAATAGGTAAAACGAAATAGCTTCAAACATAATCAAAACTCCTTAATATGCTAGAGGTGTTTTCTTAACACGCTCATCTTCATGTGGTGTAATAGCACCAAAACCTTCAAACTCAAGTTGTTTGCCATTTAACATAGTGTCAAGTGGAGTTAACATATCCTGATACATTGTGAAGTGTTCTCTTTGATCAGAAGCATTTTCATACTCCCCACCATGTACAATAGCTAACTCTGGACAAACTTCTGCACAATATCCACAGAAGATACAACGACCTAAGTTGATACTATATTCACTTACCTCTTTACGAGAGTTTTCATCAACTTTTGTATCAATTCTGATACAGTTTGAGATACAAATTTTTTCACAAAGTCCACATCCGATACATCTTTCAGCATCAGATTCCCATAATCTTTTCATCTCATGAATAGCACGGTATCTTGGACCTATCGGCATCTTCTCTTCTGGATAAGAAACAGTGTGAATATCAAATTTAAACATCTCTCTTAAAACTACCCAAAGACCAACAAAAAGTTCAGCTCTGAAAGTTCTTTTGATAACTCTTTTAAACTTACCCCACCCATCGGTAGGATAATCTTCGATATCTACTAAAAAGTAGTCATTAGTAACATCTCTATTGTTAAATTGTTCATTATTCATCATCACCCCTTATATCATCACAATTGCAGTAACTAAGATATTTAGTATTGCGATTGGCATTAATATTTTCCAACATAACCACATCAATTGATCCGGTCTAACATCTGGCCATGCAGCTCTTGTCCATAAGAAGAAGAAGAAGAAAAATGCCACTTTACCAAGAAGAGCCATTGCACCTAAGAAACTACCATCACCATAACCACCTAAGAATAATAAAGGGATTACAAATGAGATAAAGAACATATTAGCGTACTCACCGATGAAGAAAAGACCCCATCTCATACCAGAGTACTCAGTACCAAAACCATCAATTATCTCATGATCATTTGCAATAAGGTGAAATGGCGTACGACCAGTTTCAGCAAATGCAGCGATCCAAAATAAAATAAAAGCAATTGGTTGCATAAATACCAACCAACCATTATCAATTTGATAATTATTAAAATCAATTAATGATAAAGAACCAACAACCATAATCGGAGCTAAAATTGATAAACCAGTAACTACCTCATAAGAGATAAATACAGCCGCTGCTCTAGCTGAAGATAATAAAGAAAATTTATTAGCTGAAGCCATACCACCAAGGAGTGGACCATAAAGACCAACACCCATGATACCTAAGATATAAAGAATACCAATATTGATATCAGATACAATTGGATGAACTGTATATCCAAATATAGTGAACTCAGGTAAAAATGGTATCGCAGCTGCTGCCATAAATGCAGTTGCTGCTGTAATAACTGGAGCTATCTTAAAGATAGGAGCTACTACACCAGATGGGATAATATCTTCTTTAGTAAATAGTTTAACACCATCTGCTGCAACTTGTAAAAGACCATAAGGACCAACATTCATTGGTCCTAAGCGACGCTGCATAAATGCAAGAATCTTACGCTCGAAATAAGTTCCGATACCTGCTAATGCTGAGAATATAAGTAAAATAACAACGATTTTTATAACCGTTTCTATTAAATATGCTGTCTCCATATATTACACCTTTTCGATTGAAGCTGTTGCAAAGCGATAAGAGCTAAACATAACTTCAGAGTTTATTTTAGAATCAAATGTTGGTAAAAGTGCGATATCACCAGCAATTTTATTATCACTAATAATTTTAACAACTAACTCACCATTAACATTTTTAACTTTAACGCTATCACCCTCATTTAATTCAGACTTACTT
Organism: Campylobacterota bacterium; assembly: GCA_034660975.1. Lineage (GTDB taxonomy): Bacteria > Campylobacterota > Campylobacteria > Campylobacterales > Sulfurimonadaceae > Sulfurimonas. The sequence goes on along the minus strand of JAYEKJ010000174.1, from coordinate 15,302 downwards.
AGGAAATTTTCACTCATATACAGACCACCAATCTCATCAAGATTTGTAGTTTTATTTGTGAATTCTGTAAATTGTCTTACTGGGTTAGCAAGATAAATCACAGTTCCTTCCATCTTTTCATCATTAAATTTGTTTACGCTCTCATCACCTGTTGTTTCAACACTGATATTATCAATTAGATAACCTCTCATTTCAGTTCCATCATTTTCATAATGGTTTGGTAAGTTATCAAATTTTTCAGCTTTAAAGCCAGATGATAATGGTAATGAAGCTGTATAATCAATCACATTATCAGCACTCAAACCTAAAGCATTAGCAATATCATTTAATTCATAGCCATTATAAGATAGTGCCGCATTAGTTGGATTAACTCTTTTGTTAATACTTGTAAGAGTTCCCTCTTGTTGATTAATAGCTGGCATATCTAAGTCGCATTCGCTCCCATCGCCTAATGCCGATAAAGTAAAATTTGCTTTGGCATTATAGCCTATTGTAAATGAGCCTTTGCTGTCATCTAAATCACAAATTAAAGCAACACCTAATGAGTTTGTCAAAGGTGGAATCATAGTTATCTCAAATTTAGAATATTTCTCAATTAAAGCAACTAATCTAGCTAGGTTTTTAGAGTTAGGATGTGTATATAAATCAGCACCAACCATTAAAGCAAACGAATCTTTTTTCTTTAGGTTTTTTTCTAATGATTCAGTAAATTTAGCATCAGCACCTAAAATTTCTAATAAACGGTTGTCATCAACTTGAACTTCCTTAGAAACTTTCTTAGGAACCATCTTAGACTTTTCTACCTCTACCTCTTCCTCTTCACCAGTCTCTTCATTAACTTTCATCTCTTTAACTATTTCGATTACTTTCTCTTTAATAGTTTCAGTAACTGTAACAGTTTTTTCTGAGTGAAATGATGCTAAATAATCAACTATATCAGTAGGAAGTTTTGATTTATCAGCAAATAGATCAAGAACTAGATAAAGTGCAACTTCCTCTTGAAGTGGAGCATGATTAACACTCATAATACCTTTAGCAAGGCCATCTATAATTGGATCGCTAACAGGGTGAAAATATATACCAGCACCTTTATTAACAGTCATAGAATTATTGAGTGCATATCTAGCATTTGGATTATCAGTTTTTAAAGCTGATCCAACAGATATAACAAAGTTAGAGTTATGAACAGCTTTTAAATCACTTCCATATAAAGAAGTCCCGCTAATTTCACTATAATCTTTTAAGAATGTTTGGAATGATTTAGCTTCATTGTTTACAAGTTTATAACCATTTTTCTCTTTTAGAGCTTGAAGTAAATAAGCTTCTTCATTAGTAATAGTTGATGTAAATTCAATAGTATCAGCTTTTTTGAATGCTTCAATCGCTTTAGCAAATGCAGCTTCATCCTTAGATTCTACTCTGTTTTCATAATCAAATCCATATCTACCAGCACCACAAAGTGAAACATAGTTCCACTCATTCATTACACGGTAAATTTTATCTTCAGGATTCTCAATACTTGTATGTTTCACATCATAAGAGATTTGACAACCAGCAGAACAGTGAGAACAAGTTGCTGGAATCTGAGTAAGTTCCCAAGCATTTGTTTTATACATAAAGTGTGTATCAACTAAAGCACCAACTGGACAAACAGCAGAACACTCACCACAAGATGTACAATCTAACATATCACCACCAGAAGTTAATCCAATAACTGATTTGTTAAGTTTATTCCACATCGCATAAGCATCTTTTGGCATGTTTGTTTTATAATCAGCGTCAAGAGCATCAGCACCACGAGCAACTGTTTTTAAAGAAGCATCACCAATCATATCTTTACAAGCAGTTGAACATCTTTCACAAACAATACATAAACCTGGATCGTAGCGTAAATGACCCCAGTCTTGAGCTACTCTAGCTACATCTTTTACAGCGTAGCTTTGAGAATCAACACCAAGTTCTAAAGTATAGTTTTGTAGTTCACATTCTCCTGATTGATCACAAACACCACATTGAAGAGGATGATTTACATCATAAACCTCCATAATTGCACGGCGTTCTATCTCAATATTTTCAGTTGAAGTTGTTATGTTCATACCATCTTTAGACTTTGCATTACAAGCATACACTTGTTTACCATCAGCCTCTACAAGACAGATACGACAAGCTAATGTCGGACTACATCTTGTTAAATAACATATCGCAGGGATAAAGATATCATTAGCACGAGCAGCATTTAAAATAAACTCACCCTCTTGTGTTTGAATCTCTTTGCCGTCAATATTTATATTAATTGTTTTAGCCATTAGCAATCCTTGTTATTTTGGATTTTTCAAATTTATATTTATTTGAAACGGTTTCTACATCAAATGTAGGATTTAATGCAATTGTACCTTTTAAATCAGTTTCAAGTTTAAATACTCTGATTATTGTTTCATCACCAAAAGTAATTTCAATCTTATCACCATCTGAGATTTTAGCAGCAGCTGCAAACTGAGCTGAACCTCTTAGAGTAGAATCTTTTTCTAATTGTTTTGTTTTATTTGTATAAGCATTAAACTGTAAAACAGGATTAGAGTTATAAATAACTGTGCCATTAAATTCTGGTAAATCATCAACAGAATCTAGTTTCCCATCAACACTACATTCAACTTCATCTAAAAGATAACCTCTAACATCATCACCATGATCAGATAAGAAATTTTCTAAAGAATCAAAAGCAATATTTTTAAATCCAGCATCACTATTTAACTCTTGAGTGTAGTCAATAGTATTATATTTTTTAATACCTAACTCTATGGCAATCTCATTTAATGTATAACCACCAAAAGACAATGCAACATTTGTTGGAAGCACTTTATTGTCAATACTTACAAATGTTCCCTCTTGTTGATTAAGTGCAGCTATTGGTAAATCTGCATCAAGAGATGATGCAATAACAAAATCGCCTTTTGCATTGTAAGCAACTACATCAGAGATATTTTCATCGCTATCAAGTTGGTTGATTAAAGACACACCTAATGTATTTACTTCACTTGGAACTACAACTAAAGAGAATTCACTATATTTCTCAATCATAGCAGCTAATTTTGCAATGTTATTTGAGCGTTCATGAGCTATTAAATCGTTACCAATAATAAGAACTTTTGAAGTTGCTCTTGAGAAAGATTTCATCATTTGAGTTAACTCTTCTTCCCCAATATTGCTCTCAGCACCAATATAACCTAAATCAAGTTCGTTAAAGAAGTTTTTTTCATCATCAGACAGATCAGCATCTTTTAAAATAGCATTTGCAAGAAGAGCCATCACACCCTCTTCAGTTCCAACTTCATATTTCATAAGTTGAGTTATACTATTTTGCATAAGAGCATCTTCTAGTGGATGAGCATAAACTATCTTTGCACCATTATGCTTAGAAGCAGTTGTAAGTGCATAACGAACAGCTGGATTATCTGTAGAGATTCTAGACCCTATAACAATAGCAGCATCTGCTTGTTTTATAGCATCTAATGAACCACTATGGTGAAGTTTACCACTTACGCTGCTATATGCTTTCATAAACTCTTGGAATAACCTTGCATCTTCGTTAAATAACTTAATATCAAGCTTATCTTTTATAAGTTGTAAAATGTGTGCTTCTTCATTTGTAATCATAGATGAAAAACGGATAGCTTTAGCAGATTTAATTGCTTCAATTGCACTTGTGAAATCTGATTCAATTTTTGTTGCTTTAACATCAAAATCAAAACCAAAACGACCAGCACCACAAAGTGAAGTGAATTCAAAGTTATTTTTAACTCTATAAATAGAATCATCAGCATTAAGACCAACATGTCTAGTTTCATACTCTAAAGAACAGCCAGCAGAACAATGTGCACAAGTTGCAGGAACACGAGATAATTCCCATGCATTTGCAGTGTATTTGAAGTCAGAACTAACTAATGCTCCAACAGGACAAACTGCGATACACTCACCACAAAAAGTACAGTCTAATGTATCGTTGTTTTTAGGGATGATAGTTGAACTATACCCACCAAACTTAACATCAATAGCATCATCACCAATAACTTCATTACAAACATGAACACATTTTTCACATAAAATACATAAAGATGGGTCATAGTTTATTAAGCCCCAGTCTTGAATATCTCTTGCCTTGTCACGAGCTGAAAAGTTTTGTTTTTCTATACCAAACTCTAAAGTTTTGTTTTGTAAGTCACATTCGCCAGATTTATCACAAACACCACATTCTAAAGGGTGATTAACATCATAAAGTTTCATGATGTTTACTCTTTCACTTTCCAGTGCATTTGTGTTTGTTGTAATCTCGATCCCTTCAGTTGGAGGAGTGTTACACGAAAGTACAAAGCCTTCAACTCCCTCAGCTTCAACTACACACATACGACAAGATGCACAAGGTGTAGTTTTAGAGATATAACACATAGTAGGGATATAGATATCGTTTTTGCGAGCTACTGTTAAAATAGTTTCACCTTTTTTTGCAACTACATCTTTGCCATCAATTTTAAAATTAATAATTTTTTCCATCTTTGACCCTCCTATGCCTGAACCATAGCGATGTAATAACAACGCATACAGCGATCAGCTTCACTCATAGCTTCTTCTTGTGTGAAGCCTAAGTTAACCTCTTTATTGTTATCTATACGCACATCAACATCAAGAACTGTACTATGTTCACGAGGAAGACCCGGTAACCATCCAGTTACTTTCTCTTTTTTATCATAAACTTTTAGTTTACGAAGGTGGTCTTCCATAATCTCATCATCACTCAACGATATCTCACCTGTGTGAATATATCTACTCATAACAGATGCTCCACGCTTAGCTTGTCCAACTGCATTAACAATAGTCATAGGACCATATTCACAATCTCCAGAAGCAAAAATACCTTTGCGAGATGTCATATAATCTTTACCATTTGTTTGAATAGTTTTCCAAGATGTCATATCAAGTTCCCACTCTTCTGGCAAGAATCTTAAATCTGCTGCTTGAGAAACGGCTGGAACAAGATAATCAAACTGAATCGTTTCAGATGCACCCTCAATTTTAACAAGTTGTGCTCTACCACCATTTGGATCCGGTACTAGTTCAAACTTATCAACCACTAAAGATTTTAAAACATCATCTTCATCAATCATCTCTGCCACTGCTGAGTAAAATAAGAACTCTACACCCTCTTCTACAGCTTCATGATACTCTTCATAAGTTGTATTACGGATAATAGTTTTCTCATCTCTACGATAAATCATAACTACTCTTTTAGCACCTGCACGCACAGCACAACGAACAACATCCATAGATGTAAATCCACCACCAACACAAGCAACCGTTTTACCAGTTAAATCAACATAGTCACTTGGTAACATCTGTTGCTCTTGAACAGCCTTAGGTGTTTTAATATCAAATTTCTCATAAAGGTTTACCCAATCAAGAAAATCGATAGCTCCCCAGTAACCTTTAATCTCTGGACGCTCATTATCACAATAAACTTTTTTAGAGATTCTAGTTCCAGAAGCGATCATAGTAGCATCATAAGTCGTTTCAAACTCTCTCATCTCATCAGCACTAACTTCATGGTTAAGGATGAAGTTAACACCCATATCTCTTACACACTCTATATCTTGAAGGTATTTATCCCACGGCATACGATACTCTGGAACACCAACAGTAACCTCGCCACCAAGAACAGGAAGAGCTTCATAAACATCAACTTCAACACCATCAGCAGCAAGGTAGTAAGCAGTAGTTAAACCAGCAGGACCAGCACCAATTACAGCAACTTTTTTGCCATTAGCAGGCTTTTTCTCCATAGGATGGAAGAAATCATAACCATGATCAGTTTCCCAATCAGCACCAAGGCGTTTAAGTGACATAATAGAGATAGCTTCATCAATATTTGTACGACGACAAGCATCTTCACATGGGTGCGGACAAACACGACCACAAACATGAGCAAGAGGCATAGTCTCTCTTGTAGCTTCAAGTGAATCATCAAATCTTAAATCTCTTACACCCTCAATGTATCCAGGGATATCAACATGAGCAGGACAAGCATCAGCACATGGAGCAGTTATTTTAGCAATGTATCCGATACTATCTTTGTAATGTTTAGATTCTTTTTGATTGTTAATACAATCCATAAACTCATCTTCAAAGTGGTTCATTAAATCAAGGATAGGGTTTGGAACAGTTTTTCCAATCTCACACTTTGAAGTAATTTGCATACTTTGACCAATCTCTTTTAAGTGATCCAAATCAGCAACAGCACCTTCACCACGAGCAATTTTATCTAATTGATCATATAAAATCTGTCCACCCCATCTCCCAGGTGCACATCTTCCACATGCTTCAGAATACTCTTGATACTGTGCAGCATATTCCATCGCTAAACGGATTACATCTACATCTTCACTAAATAATGCAACACCATCCCAACCAATAAAGGCTTTAGAATCACGGTGATCATCATATTGTGCAGGTAGATTATAAGCTGATTCTTCCCACTCTTCAACAGGCTTACCAATATTATTTATCAGTTCACCATTCCAAGTAGAAAAATAGACTTTACTCATAAAATAATCCCTATCTTTTTGTTACGATAGTCCAATCGACTTCGTTAAACTTTAAAGAGTTCAGTAACTCATAACCACACTCTTTTACTAAATCTGCTGATTTTTGAATTGGTGAAAAATCACCAATTTCAAATAAAAAGATTGCTACTTCACCAGCCGCATGAGTACCAAGAATCTCTTTCATTCTAGGCTCAAAGTTTTCTTTTAAATGTCTTAAATCATATCTTTTCATTATCTGTCAACCTCACCAAATACAATATTTGTAGTACCAATAATAGAAACAACATCTGGAATATAGTGACCAGGAAGTAGGTCAGTTAAAATTCCTGTGTGCCAGAATGATGGCGCACGAAGTTTTAATCTATATGGATATGGTCCACCCTGTGAGTTAATATAATAACCTAATTCACCTTTTGGTGATTCAGTTGCAATATATACTTCACCTACTGGTGGTCTCATCCCTTGTGTTACAAGAACAAAGTGTTGCATTAAAGAGTAGTTTTGAGTCATGATATCTAACTTAGGAGCAGATACATATTTTGGAGAATGAGCCATTAACTCTGTTTGTCCATTTTTTACACACTCTTCATACATATCTATTGTTTGATAAAGAATCTTTGCAGATTCTCTCATCTCTTCCATATATACACGGTATCTAGCAAAGTTATCACCTTTATCAGACCAAGGAACATTGAACTCTACTTCATCATATAACTCATAAGGTTCCTCTTTACGGATATCCCATGCAACACCTGAAGCTCTAAGCATTGGACCAGTACAACCCCATGATAATGCCATCTCAGTTGGGATAGTTCCAACCTCTTCCATTCTCATTAACCAGATTCTATTTGTATCTAGTAAATCTTCATAATCTTTGATATTTGCTGGAAGCTTATCAAGGAAAGTTTTAAGTTGAGAGATGAAAGTATCTTGAATATCTAAAGGAACACCACCGATTCTAATCGCTGAATGTGTAAGTCTAGCTCCACAATAGCCCTCAATAATATCCATTAGATATTCTCTTTCACGGAATGCGAATAAGAAAACAGTCATAGCACCAATATCTAAAGCAGTTGTTGCTAACCAAAAAAGGTGAGACATTAAACGGTTAATCTCTAAAAGCATCATTCTGATAACTTGAGCACGACGAGGAACCTCTAAACCAACAAGTTTTTCAACAGCTAAAGCAAAACCATAGTTGTTTGAAGATGAAGCGATATAATCCATTCTATCTGTTGTTGGCATGAACTCATTATAAATCATGTTCTCAGCCATCTTCTCCATACCACGGTGAAGGTACCCAACATCTGGATGAGCTTTTACAATTTGTTCTTGTTGTAAGTGAAGCATTAAACGAAGCTGTCCGTGAGCTGATGGATGCTGAGGACCAAAGTTTAGTACTAACTCATTGTCATCTCTATCATAAGAGATATTTTCAAAAAATGGTGTTAATCTATTTTTAATTTGTGCCATATTTTACCACCTTATCTTTGAGGATCATCAATAACAACTGATGTCTCTTTATCGAATTTTTTAACCATAAATACTCCACCATCTTCTTGATAGTTTTCGTTATTTCTTGGCTCTTCACCTGTAATCTCAGTTCCTTTAGGTACTTCAAATCCTAAACGAGCAAATCTCTGGGCATCATAACGGTCAACTCTAGCAGTATCACGGATTTCTGGTCCAATCTCTTCTCTAGCTTCTTTTCCATAGATTTTATCAACCTCATACCATGAAGCAAACTCATCACCCTCTAATGGGTAAGTTTTAAGAAGTGGATACCCTTGCCAATCGTAAGGCATAAGGATTCTTTTCATAAATGGATGACCATTAGCTTCGATTCCGAACATATCAAACATCTCACGCTCAGACCAATCAGCAGAACGGAAAAGTTTTTCAACAGAATTAACAGCTTGACCATTTTCTATGAAAAATTTAACACGGATTCTTTTTCTTTTGTTCATACTAAGCATTTGATAAAAGATTTCAAACGAGTTATCTTTTGCTAACCAATCAATTGCACTTAGCTCTGAAAGTTGTGTATATTCTAACTCATCTTTCATAAGTTCAAGAACACCATAAATATCATTAGCATTGATAAAAATCACCATCTGTTGAACTTGAATATAAGCTTCACTTACTTCAAACTTAGCTTTGATAGCCTCTAAATCTTTTGCAAAAACTTCATCACTCTCAACCTCTTGTTTTGGAACTTGAGGAGCAACATAATACCTATCTGTATAGTACGCTTTTTTCTGAACATCATCTTTAGGTGTATAGGCTCTCATTACATTAACCTTTTTGGTTTTTGTGATTTATTAGCAGAGTTTGCTCTAATCTTCTTTTGAAGTAACATAACTCCATACTGAAGAGTCTCAGGACGAGGTGCACAACCTGGCAAATAAAGATCAACAGGTATAACTCTATCAACACCTTGAACAGTTGCATAAGTGTTAAACATACCACCTGTATTTGCACATGAACCCATAGAGATAACCCATCTAGGCTCAGTCATTTGATCATAAAGTCTTTTAATAAACTCAGAGTGCTTTTTAGTAAGAGTACCAGCTACAATCATAACATCTGATTGACGAGGAGAAGCTCTAAAGATTGTACCAAAACGGTCAAAATCGTATCTTGATGCACCAGCTGCCATCATCTCAATACCACAACAAGCAAGACCATAAGTCATCGCCCATAACGAGTTTGAACGACCCCAGTTAGCTATCTTGTCAATACTAGTAAGTGCTACAGGTAAACCACCACTTTTTGTATAATCTACTTTATGTTGTGCCATTCAAGTGCTCCTTTTTTCCATGCATAAATAAAACCGATAGTTAATAATCCTATAAACATTAACATCTCAGCAAAACCAAACCAACCTAAAAGCTTAAAATCAACAGCCCAAGGAAACATAAAAATAATCTCTACATCAAACAGTAAAAAAAGTAATGCAAACAGGTAAAACTGTGGAGAGATTCTATTTGGTTGTCTAGTAACCTCTGGTCCACACTCATATACTGAAAGTTTAATTTTTTCGCTATCTTTAGCAGCTAACTTACGACTCGCCCAACGAGCAGCAATTGTTGTTGCTGTAAAAGCGCCAAAAGTTACTACGAATAGTACGAATACCCCAAAATACGGATTTGCAGTAGCAATATGCTCCATAAAACCTACCTTTATTTAAAGTTATATCTATAATAAATATTACTTTAATTGATAATTTGTTTTCCAATGAAAAAATCAGAAAAAACAGTTACTTGCACTATATCTAAAACAATATTAAAAAAAAGAGGAATTTTATGTATGTAGATACTAATGTCACAAAATGCAACACTAGTGTTAGCATCCAAAAAGATGGATTATATAAGTAGATTTTTAGTGTTACTTTTTTACCTATTTATTTAAGAAGCCCATAGATTTTTCACTATCAAAGTTGGCATCTTTTTCTCTTTGAATCTCTTCTATAAAATCATGAATGGAAAAAGATGGTTCTTCTCTAACAGCTACTTTATAAGCAGTATTTTTAATTATTAGGTTGATTTGACCCCCTGTTAAAGAGTATTTAGAGAGCTTTTGGATATCTAAATCTTCATCATAAGGGGCATCTATTGGAAGCATTTTTTTCCAAAGTTCAGCTCTTTGAACCTCATTTGGTTTTTTAAACTCTATCTTATAGTTAAATCTTCTTGAGAATGCTTTATCTATATTTTCAAGTAGATTTGTTGTAGCTATGAGCATACCTTTAAAATTTTCAATCTGTTCTAAAAAAATATTTTGCATCTGGTTATGCATCTGATCTGCACCACTTGTTACTCCACTAGAGCGAGAGGCTAAAAACTGATCTGCTTCATTTAAAAGTAATATAGGTTCAGTTTTTGTTTTTTCACACAAGTCATAAAATGTATCAAATATTTTACGAACATTTTTTTCACTCTCACCAACATACATAGAAAGAATCTTAGAACAATCAAAGGCTAAAACTTCTCTTTTTAAAGATTTTGCAAGAGAGTAGGCTGTCATAGTTTTTCCAGTTCCTGCATCACCATAAAAGATGATTCTAGCATCAATTCCACTCTTTTTATCTTTGATACCCCACTCTATTAAACGGTTGACTACCTCTTTATCAACTTGTCTCATTAGGTTTTCTAAAGTTATTTTTGTTTTTTCATTTAATACAACATCATCCAAAGAGCTTGTTGGTTCAACAAGTTCAAAAATATTTTGTTCCTCTATAAGAGCATTGAGTTTAAGTCGTTTTACTTTTTTATTTTTTTGTGGATGGATTATACTTTGGAGTATATCATCAACAATAAAAAAGGCTCTTGATATTCCACCAAAGGGGTTTAATGTTTCTTCGTAATCGATAATTCCAGAGTTGATAAGGTTAGAACCATCTTCTAAAAGAGAACGATTTTTAATTCTCTCATATTCATCCAAAGATATTAACTCTATAAGTGCATTCATCTCACGAAGTGAATCATCTGTTGCACTATACTCTTCACGGAGTAGGGCAATAAAAATAACTTGCTCTTTTATCTCCATCTTTTTTTGTTTAAAAAATCTATCCAAAACAAGTTTTTGGGAAGTTTGAGCAACTCTATCTTCTATCCGTTTTTCTAGTAGTTTTAGCTTATTTTGAACTCTATCGATTCCAAGTGAATGTTCATGTACATTTTGACGAATCATACCCATTTTTTGATACAGTTCTATTCTAAAAAATTGATCTTGTAGATACTCTAAATGATCAGAGTATGGTTTAATATCTGGTAGATCAGATTCTTGATAATCATCTTGAAGAAGTTTTAAGAATGATGGTGATAAGCCAATAGCAGTATTTAAAAGTTCTAATGGTGTCACTTCAGATATTTTTACAGGGGTAAAACTTTGTTGATTAAGCCAACCTAGCTCTAGGAGTAGTTTTATCTCTTTTAGCTGTTCTAAATACTTATAATTTATATCATCATATATATCTTGTAAAAGTTCCAAAACCAAAATATCATCTTGACCTTGAATATATTTATGAGTTAAATGCTGAAGCACTAAAGCCTCAGCATTATTACATTTGAGATGGGGAAATATCTGAGATTTTTCTATCTCTTTTGTTTGTAAAAAATCAACTAATGTTTTCAAAAAAATCCTTAAAATTTATAACCTATACCAGTTGAGAGTATAATAATATTATCGCTTGCAAATTCACCTTGAATATGCTCATTATTTACTTCTCTTGCCTCTTTCATAGAGCAAAGCATACCAAAACCAGCACTTAGTTTTTTATTTATTTGATATTGACCACCAAAAGATATAGCTATGGAATCTGTTCCTGGTAGTTCAAAACTTAATGTTTCGTTAGGGATAGGTGTTTCATCAATTGTAAGACCTGCCATAAGTGTAAGTTGATCTAACTCTTGAGTGATACCTAAACGAAAAGTATTTGTATCTTCCCAATTTTTTGGTTTTGGGTCGTCCATTGATGCTTGTAGTATAACTGGGATAGTGCTTACATAGTTAAAATCAAGTGTTTCATAAGCAGACCAGAAGTTTTTCTCATAAACTAACTCAACAGTTGTTTTTGATTCAAATGTATATGCCATAGCAAGGTTTAGTTGAGCAGGTAAAGGAACCCCTACACTAGCACCACCATCATATACTTTTGCATCACCAATAAAAAGTTTAGCATTTCCCTCTTCAGTTAGTGTTACTTCAGAACGATAAGTTATACCTATCTCTAAAGCAGTTGTTGGTTTATATGCAAGGGCTAAGTTGTAAGCAAAGTCAAAACTATCACCCTCCATATCACGAGAAGCAGAAGATGTACTTTTTACAATACCACTAGAGTGTAAAACTCTAGCACCTAATGCTACTGCTAGTTTCTCGTTAATTTTGTAAGCAACAGTAGGGTTTAGTTCAAGAACTTCAAGAGTAAACTGCTCAGCTACATCTTTTGCAGGTGAAACCTCCCACTCTTTTGTCACACCACTAGGTACAACCATAGAAAATCCAAAGTTAAAATCTCCATATTTACCAGAAACAAAATTTATTGCTGGAATAACAGGAAGACTACTCTCAGATTCTATATCTAAATTATAAACAGGCTTTCCAACCTTTGGGTCATACGCAGAGCCTTTAAAACTTGAACCCTTTACGCTAATAAGCATTAAGCTTATGTCAATATTATTTTCATCTTCCATGAAAGCCATATTTGCAGGATTAAAGTAAGCTGTATCTGCCCCACTTGAATGGGCAATATTTGCAGCTAGAAGTGAAACTGAGTTTACAGAATTTTCAGGTATTTTATATCCATTTGCGTAGATTACACTAGAGGCAATAAGTGATAGGGCTGTTAGTTTTATTAATCTATTTTTCATTATTTTATATCTCCTCGAATTCCTGCAAACCAACCAATAGCTTGTGTATAAGCAGGTATTGCACAGTTACTATGTATAGATTCTCCAGCTGAGTAATCAGCTGTTACATTATCAATAAGTAACTTCTCAACATTAGTTGCACCCATAGAATCTAGTTTAGCTTCAACACCATAAGTCATTGTAGTAGGAACAACATCATCGTTTGAACAGTGTATAAGTTTTATCTTAGTTGTTGCTGCCCAGTTTCCAACATTATTTTCTTTAAACATCTCTCTTAGTTTATGTTCAGGTGTACTCTCATAATCAGATATAAAACTATCTTTTATTAAAGCATTTGTAGGTGTGTTTAAACCCATCCCTAGTTGTGTATAGATTTCACTAAGAGTGTTACTGCCATCAAACAGAGCATCAAATGCAGGAAGTTTAGATTCTACAATCATCTCATCAAGTGTTAAGTTTTCATAAGCATAAGCATAAGCATCACTCATAAAAGCCATATAAGCAGGTGCTTGCATCATTGCATTAGACTGTATGATTGCATCACCAAAAGCATCTACTAAATATGGTCCAGCCATTGGTGCTACACCCATTAATGTAAACTCATCATTGTGATTTGTTTCAATCTCCTCAGCCAATGCCATCGCTGTATATCCACCTTGTGAATAACCTGAGATATATAACTGAGAGTTAAATACTATGTTATTATCAGTCATATATTTTTGACTTGCTCTAATCATATCAAGAGAGGCTCTAGCAGATGCTTTTTTTATCATATATGGATGGTTTTCACCGTTTGATTCTCCATAACCAATGTAATCAGGATAAATCCCTGCAAAACCTGCGAATCCAGTCATAGAGATTGCTAATGGGTGATCAGGCATATCATTATCTTTTATCTCAATATTACTCGGTGCTTCAGCATTTGTCAAAATTGTAGGGTGATTATCACAAATCATAGAAACTGAAAAGGATTTACCAACTGAAGCTAGGGATTCTTTATACTTATCAGAGATAGTTGGTATTACAAGTAAGCCAGATGCGACAATGTTTTCATCATTTTGACCTTTTGTATTATAAGTTATTTTAACCGCTTTATACCCAAATGCACTTTTATATCCAAAAGCATTTGTTGCATCAATATTTGCATAATCAAGAACATTTAACATAACAGAATCGTTGATGTCATCAAGAATTTCAGCATCTACAAAATTATTACCAACTATATTTTCCTCTGTATTTTCAATATCACTACAACCAGCAAACATTGCTAATGAGGATACTAAAACAAGAGAGATAGATTTATTTCTTAGGTTTTTTAGCAAAACTAACCCCTTTATTAAAAATTGGGTCAAGTTTAACTAAAAAATATATAAAAATAAGTTAATTTACAAAAGAGTATAGAAGCTCTATCTCCTGTTTCCAAATTGTATCATCAATGGTCTCAAGAACAAGGGGAATATCATCCATTCGAGAATCGTTCATAATAAATCTAAAAGCATCAAGCCCAATCTCACCAAGACCTAAAGAGTGGTGTCTATCAACACGACTTCCTAATGGTGGTTTAGAATCGTTTATATGCATCCCCATTAGGTACTCAGAACCAACTATCTTGTCAAAGTCACCCCATGTTTTATCGTAAGTCTCACGAGTTCTGATGTCATAACCAGCTGTAAACATATGGCAAGTATCTATACAAACACCGATTCTAGATTTGTCTTCTATTTTGTTTATAATATATGCTAAATGCTCAAACTTATAACCAAGATTTGTCCCTTGACCAGCTGTATTTTCCATAACAGCTTTTACATTTTTTGTTTTATCAAGTGCGAAGTTTATAGATTCTGCGATGAGGTCTAAACACTCATTTTCTGTTTTTTCAACAAACTCAGAATCATCTTTTTGTTTTTTAGTAAGTTTTACTAAATGGCTTCCCGGATGAAAATTAAGTCTGTCTAAACCTAAAATGTCACATCTCTCTAACTCATCTATAAAAGCATTTCTACTTTTAGTAAGTTTTTCCTCATCAGGATTCCCAAGATTTATAAGGTAGCTATCGTGAGGAAGTATATGTTTAGGTAAAATCCCACTAGACTCTAAAGCTTTAAACCATAAGTCAATAGTTTTTGTATCTAAAGGTTTTGCATCCCATCTTTTTTGATTTTTAGTAAAAAGAGCAAACGCCTTCGCCCCGATAGCCTCTGCATTTTTCACAGCATTAAAAACCCCACCACTAGCTGAAGTGTGAGCTCCTACAAATTTTGTATTATTTTTCATTTATATTTTCCTATATAATTATTAAATTTTTAATGATTCTAGCATAAGAAATAAAATTTATTAT
>JAYEKJ010000173.1:923-27383 GCA_034660975.1 Campylobacterota bacterium | reverse complement strand
ATATTATAAATGAAGTGGAGGAACATAAAAATGTTGTTTCAATGATATCTCGTCAACATGCTGAGCCTAGAGCATTTAGTGTTAAGATAAATAAACTTGATTCAGATAGACATTATTATGTTATCTCCTTTACAGATATTACTGATATATCTATAAAATCAAAAGAGTTTGAATATAAAGCATCGCATGATGCTTTAACTAAAATTTACAATAGAATAAAATTAAATGAGCTATTTAAAAATGAGATAAGTTTGGTAAAACGATATGAAACTTCATTATCACTTATTATGTTTGATATAGATCATTTTAAACTTGTTAATGATAATTATGGTCATCTTGTTGGTGATAAAGTATTGATAGCATTATCTTCTTATGTACAAAAGCAGATTCGAACAACTGATACATTCGCTAGATGGGGTGGTGAGGAGTTTATGATTTTACTTTCCCATACTTCCTTAGATGATGCAGAATTATTAGCTCAAAAGCTTTGCCATGGTGTTTTCACTGAACTTTCATTTGATGAGATTGATAATATTAGTTGTAGTTTTGGTGTAACAGAGTTTAAAAAAGGTGATACACAAGATATAATTTTTAAAAGAGTAGATGATGCTTTATATGAAGCTAAAGAGAGTGGAAGAAATTGTGTGAAATTACTTGTATAATTCGGGTTAAAAGCTTACTCTCGCTTGATATGATTTATTTGAATTGTTATCTGTTAAAATCTCACATTTTTCTTTGCTTACAAGATCAGAAAATCCTTGGCAGTCTATTGAGATATTAACATCTCTGTTAGCACTAAGTTGTATCGTGATAATGTTAATTCCATTTTCTTCATATACTGATATATTTTCATCTTGATATGACCATCCTTTACCAGTAATCCCGATAAGATTTTTTAGAGTGATATTTCCATCATTATAATCGCTCTCTAAATCTACTACATTAGCATAAGTAGATGGCACAGAACAAAAAGTACTAATTGCCACTTTAACAACACTATAAGCTTGAGCATTTTGTTTTAATTTATTTAAATGTGGTGCTGCAACTGATGTTAAAAGACCAATGATAAGGATAATGAAAACTAAACTAATAAGTGTATAAGCATGTTTCATCATCTCCCCTTTAATATAATTTGAATTGCAAATAGATTTAATTTATAAATTAACAAGCACAAATAATACCAACATAGGAGATAGTTGAATTATTCTATTGGTTGTTTTTTAAATTTATCTTCTAAGTCTTGAAATATTTTAGATAAATAATTCATTGGCACAAACCAAACAAAGATTCCAATAGGGAGAGAAAATACTATTGAAAGGTCATTTTCTTTTAAAAGATTACCAGCTAAATGAATTACATAAAAAGCAAAAAAGGTGATAGATACACCTATAAACCATTTAAAATAATTTAAAAGAATAAAAATAGTACCAAATTTTTTCATTTGTTTAATTGTATAATGGACAAAGCCATAAAAGACGACTATTAAAGGTAAGTAAGTTAAAAGAAATTCCATTTACTTATTATAGCTCGTAAGTTCTGTTAAAGCAATATGAAAGACATATTTAAGTATAATCCATCGATTTTATATAAAGGTGTATCAATGGCTAATAAACGCGTTTTAGTTAAGTTTTCAGGTGAAGCTCTTGCAGGTGAAGCAGGTCATGGGATTGACACACAGATTTTAAAATATATCGCACAAGAGATAAAATCTCTTGTAAATGCTGGTATTGAAGTTGGTATCGTTATTGGTGGTGGTAATATCATTCGTGGTGTTACTGCTGCACAAGATGGAATCATCAAAAGAACGAGTGGAGATTATATGGGTATGCTAGCAACTGTTATAAATGGTGTTGCAATGCAAGAAGCTTGTGAACATACTGGACTTGAGGTTCGTATGCAAACAGCTATAAAAATGGAGCAGATTGCTGAACCATATATTAATCGTAAAGCTACTCGTCACTTAGAAAAAGGGCGTGTTGTTATTTTTGCAGCTGGAACTGGTAACCCTTTCTTTACAACAGATACAGCTGCAACTCTTAGAGCAGTTGAGATTGGTGCTGAAGTTATTATAAAAGCAACTAAAGTTGATGGTGTTTATGATAAAGATCCAGCTAAATTTAGTGATGCTGTTAAATTATCAGAGCTGAGTTATGAGCAAGCACTTACTGATCATATTAAAGTGATGGATGATACATCAATAGCGCTTGCTAAAGATAACAAGTTACCAATTATTGTATGTGATATGTCTAAAAAAGGCAATATTTTAGATATTTTAAATGGTAATATGGACAATTGTTCAATAGTAAAATAAATATAACAAAAGGAAATTTACAAAATGAAAACTGAAGAATTAACAGCAAAAATTTTAAAAGATAACCCAAATATGGATAATTATCAATTAGCGATAGCAGTAGCAGCTAGATGTGATGAGATTTTGAATGGTGCTAGTAGTAAATTAAATATTAATCTAAAAAGTGTTAAAGCTGCTGATTTAGCTTTAATGGAGATTGCAGAAGGCCTTGTTGTAGTTAAAGGTTTAGTAGATATAGAGAAGTAAATCTTGAGTCTGAGTCAAGTAGAGATTGAAAAGGTAAAACACCTGCATGATATTGACTCAGCTACTCAATATCTTTTTTCCCATACAGTAAAAACAAAAGTATTAGAAGAGGTTTTATCATACTCTATAAATGCTCATAAAGAGCAGTTTAGAAAGAGTGGTGAACCTTATATAATCCACCCTATTTTAGTTGCAAGTATTGTTTCTTCTATTACAAATGATGAAGCTATGACCATAGCAGCACTTCTCCATGATGTTGTTGAAGATACACCGATAACTATTGAAGATATTACAGAATTGTTTGGTGGTGATGTTGCACATTTAGTTGAGGGATTAACTAAAATAGATACAATTAGAGATTCTGAATTAGTTCCATCTAATTCAAATGAAAAACTAATAGTGTCTGCTTTATCATTTAGAAAAATGTTATTAGCAAGTATTAAAGATGTTAGAGTTTTAGTTGTAAAGCTATGTGATAGACTTCACAATATGCTCACATTAGATGCATTGGCTGAACATAAACAACAGCGAATTGCAGAGGAAACACTTGTTGTTTATGCTCCAATCGCTCACCGTTTAGGTATCTCTTTTTTAAAAAATATATTGGAAGATTTGAGTTTTTCATATCTTTTCAAAGAAGATAAACATCATATTGATAACTATTTAGATAGTAATTATCACTCAATTGAGTTGAAACTCAATGAGTTTAAAGATGCTATACATAAGATTTTAGTAAAAAATGGTTTTTGTGAAGATGACTTTGAGATTCTAAGTAGAGTAAAACATAGATACTCTATACATCTTAAAATGCAAAGAAAAGGTGTTTCTATTGATGAAGTGTTAGATCTTTTAGCTGTTAGAATTTTAACCTCAGACCCTGTTAAATGTTATAATATTTTAGGTTTGATACATCTTCATTTTCAACCACTCTCATCAAGATTTAAAGATTATATAGCTGTTGCTAAAGATAATGGTTACCAAACGATTCACACATCAGTTTTTTATAATACTGCTATATTTGAAGTACAAATAAGAACATATGATATGCATAAAACAGCAGAGTTGGGTGTTGCAGCACATTGGAAATATAAGAGTGGTGGGAATAATAATATAAAACTTGATTGGTTACATAATCTTCAGTATCAAAATGAATCGGTTGAAGATTTTTATGCTTTGATAAAAAATGATCTTTATTCTGAAGATATATCTGTTTTTTCTCCAGAGGGGGATCCTTTTACTTTGCCTCGTGGTGCAGTGGTACTTGACTTTGCTTATGCTGTGCATAGTGAAGTTGGAAATAAAGCAGAAGCTTGTCTTATAAATAAAACAAAATCATCTCTTCTTAATGAGTTACATAATGGTGATATTGTAAAAATAAAGATGTCAGATGAGATTCATACAAGATGTAGCTGGATAGATGCTGTAAAAACCTCAAGAGCAAAAACAAATATGCGTCTAAATTGTAACTCTAGGATTAAAGAGATTAACTCTAAATCTAGTGTAAGTATTTTAGCCACAGCAATGAACCTTAATATTAGTAGAATTGAAGAGTGGTTTGAGATGCATAATTGTGACAGTCGCTCTAAGATACCATGTGATATTGAGCATTATAGAACTGTAATTAATAGGTATGTTCAAGAGATTAGTTTAAATAGTAGATTTAAAGGTTTTTTATCTAAACATAGATTTAAACTAAAATCTTATCAATTCTCTACACTTGAAGTATTTAGTGTAAGTTATGTGTCGGATATTGTTTTTGATTATTGTTGCCATCCTAAATCGGGTGATGAGATATTTGCATTTTTAGAAGATTCTAAAGCACATGTTCATCATAAAATGTGTTCAAATGCTACAAAAATGCTAGAACAACATAAGCCTATGGTTTTTGTAAGGTGGTTTGGTGAAAATACATATCATTACAATATGATAATTTCCTTGCATAATGAAAAAGGTGCTTTAGCAAACTTTTTAACTTTTTTAGTGAAATTAAATATTGATTTGAATTCGATAGAGTTAGGTAAAGAAAAAAGTGATTTTATTAAATATTGTGAGATTAGTTTCGAATCCAAAGAATCGGATATCAACTCACTTCGTAGTAAGATGGAACAAAAAATAAAAGTGATTCATCTAGTTCGCACAGATGATGCTTATAGATAAAATTAAAAAAAATATAAGAGAGTAATATGTTAGAAGAAGCTTTAAGAGAGATTAGTAGAGGTAGTGCTGAGATAATTGATATTGAGAGAATTGAAAAGCTTTTAAAAACCTATTTTGATGAGGGAAAAAACTATACAGTAAAATGTGGATTTGATCCAACAGCACCAGATTTACATCTTGGGCATACTGTACTTTTACAAAAACTCGCAACTTTTCAAAAATATGGAGCGATTGTACAATTTCTTATAGGTGATTTCACTGCAACTATTGGTGATCCAACTGGTAAAAGTGCTACAAGAAAAGTATTAACGCAAGAGGATATTAAGAAAAACATATCTTCTTATACAACACAAGCTTTTAAAATTTTAGATGAGAGTAAAACAGAGATAGTATATAACAATGATTGGCTAGAAAAATTAGGTGCTATTGGTATGTTAGAGTTATCTTCAACTTTAACAGTTGCTAGAATGTTAGAGAGAGATGATTTTTCAAAAAGATATAGTTCAAATACACCAATTGCAGTAAGTGAGTTTATGTACCCACTTCTTCAAGGTTATGATTCTGTTCATCTTAAAAGTGATATAGAGATTGGTGGGACAGATCAAAAATTTAATCTTTTAATGGGAAGACAACTTCAGAAAGTTTATGATGTAAAAAAACAACAAGCTGTTTTGATGATGCCTATTTTAGAGGGTCTTGATGGTGTGCAGAAGATGAGTAAATCCTTAAATAACTATATTGGTGTAGCAGATGCACCAAATGATATGTTTGGAAAGCTTTTAAGTATCTCAGATGATTTAATGTGGAGATATTATCTACTTCTAAGTGCAAAACCTCTAGATGAGATAGCAGCTGTAAAAAATGGAGTTCTTGATGGTTCACTTCACCCAAAAAAGGTGAAAGAGGAGTTGGCTTTAGAGATAACTACTAGATTTCATTCAGATGAATTAGCAAGTGCAGCAAAAGAAGCTTTTGATTCTCTTCACTCAAAAAGCCAGATTCCAACAGATATTGCTGAATTTTCTTGTGATGGAGAGGTTTGGATAGCAAAAGCTTTGGTAGATTGTAACATTGAACCATCAACTTCTCAGGCAAGGAGAGATATTAAGCAAGGTGCTGTTAAAATAAATCAAGAAAAAATTTCAGACATGCAACTACAGCTACAAGCTGGAGAATATATACTTCAAGTTGGAAAAAGAAAATTTGCAAAATTAAAGGTTAACTAATATGGGTTTTAAGTCATTGAAAATTGGAAAATATGTTATAGAGAAGCCTATTATTCAAGGTGGAATGGGTGTTGGAATTAGTTGGGATCAACTAGCTGGAAATGTTTCAAAAGAGGGTGGACTTGGTGTAATTAGTTCTGTTGGAACTGGTTATTATCAAGATAAAGAGTTTGCTGGTAAGCTAGTATCTGACAAACCTTTAGGTGAAGAAAATTTTTATTCAAGAGATGGTTTTGAAGCGATTATAAAAAATGCTAGAAAAATTTGTGGTGATAAGCCATTAGCAGCTAACATTTTATACGCTATTAACGGTTATGGTGATGTTGTGAAAAATGCTTGTGAATTAGGTGTAGATATCATCATCACCGGTGCAGGGCTACCAACAAATATGCCAGAGTTCACAGAGGGTTATCCTGATGTTGCACTTGTTCCTATCGTTTCATCTGCTAAAGCTTTGAAAATTATCTGTAAAAGATGGCAAAAAAGATACAATAGACTTCCTGATGCTGTTGTACTAGAGGGTCCTAAAAGTGGGGGTCATCAAGGGTTTAGTTATGAGGATTGTAAACTACCAGAAAATCAGTTAGAAAATATTGTAGAATCTGTTGTAGAGGAAGCTGCTAAATGGGGAGATATTCCTGTAATTGCAGCTGGTGGAATCTGGGATAAAAATGATATTGATGAGATGATGGCTCTTGGTGCTTCTGGTGTTCAGATGGGAACTCGTTTTATTGGTACTTTTGAGTGTGATGCACATGAAAATCTTAAACAAGTGCTTATAGATGCTAAAGAGGAAGATATTAAATTGATGAGTTCCCCTGTTGGTTACCCAGCACAAGGTGTAGTTACAAATCTTACACATTTAGTTGCTAAGAGAGAGGGTCCAGCTATAAAATGTATCTCTAATTGTGTTGCCCCTTGTAATCGTGGAGTTGAAGCAAAAGAGGTTGGTTTTTGTATAGCTGATAGATTAAGTGATGCTTATCTTGGTAACTTAGAGACAGGCTTGTTTTTCTCTGGAACAAATGGATATAAACTCGATAAGTTAATCTCTGTAAAAGAGTTGATGACTAAACTTACTGAGGGTGAATAATTAGTTAATGTTTCGTTTCCTTTTACTTTTTTTATTGCTTATTGTCTCTTTGGATGCTCTAAGCAATAGTGCTATTTTAAAAAGAGCTAACTCTTTCATGGTAAAAGGTGATAAAAGTAATCATTTCCGTGCATATAATGATTATAAAAATTTATATCTTCGTTCAATTATGTCTGATGATGATAAGTTAAGAGAAAATTCTTTAAAAGGTATAGTTAAAAGTGGAGAGATACTTCATATAGATATATCTAAATATAAAAAAGAACTCACAAATTTTAAATACAAATCTACATATAAAGCACCAAAACCAAAATCAAATAAAAAAACTACAAAAAAGATAGGCTTAAAATCCTCACATAAACTAAAATCAGTAGCTTGGAAAAATGATAGACTCATCTTGAAATTTGATAAAAAATTAAGAAAAAATCAAATAAATTATTTTACTCTTTATGATTCAAAGAAAAAGAAATATAAATATATCTTTGATATACACGCTTCAATGCTTAATAAATCTAAATCACTAAGAAAAGATGGGATTAAAAGGGTTAAGTTAGCACAATTTAATCCAAATACATTAAGACTTGTTATTGAAAATAACACTAAACTGAAAGTAAGATTTAAAAGTGAAAGTTCTGTATTGTCAATTAGAGTTGATGGTTATTCAAAAACATCTAAGAATGTAAAAACTACACCAGTAAAAAAATCAATTACACCTCAAAGGGTAGATAGAGATAAGATTATTGTTTTAGATGCAGGACATGGTGGTAGGGATCCTGGTGCAGTTGGATATAAGAGATATAGAGAAAAAATTATTGTGATGCAGATTGCAAAAGAGGTTCGAACTATTTTAAAAAAGCGTGGCTATAAAGTATATATGACTAGAAATAGTGATAAATATATAAAATTAAGTAGCAGAACCAAATATGCAAATAGAAAAAAAGCCGATATATTTATTAGTATTCATGCTAACGCTGCAAAGAGTAAAAAAGCAAAAGGGATAGAGTGTTATTTTTTATCAAAATCTCGTACAAGTAGAGCTTCAAGGGTTGCTGCAAAAGAGAATTCGGCAGATATTAGTGCTATGAATAAATATGGAAAACAGAGCTTCTTAAATTTTTTAAGTCATCATAAGATTCTTGCTTCAAATAAATTAGCGATAGATTTACAAAGAGGGATGTTAGGATCATTAAATAAAAAATATAAAAATGTAAAAGATGGTGGAGTGAGAGAGGGTCCATTTTGGGTTTTAGTTGGTGCTCAAATGCCTGCTGTTTTGGTGGAGGTTGGATTTGTATCTAACCCTCAAGAGGCAAAAAGATTAGTTAAAGTAAAATACCAAAAAAGCTTAGCAATGGGGATAGCAAATGGAGTTGAACGCTATTTTATCCATAACTAATCAATTTTATAATAGCCTCATAAGAGGCATGGGTTTAATCCTCTTTTTTATATTCTAAATCACCAGCAACAGCTTCTTTATCATAAATGAGTTGTTCAACTTGTTTTTTAACTTTATCATATCTGTACTGCTCTTTAAAGCCCATAATTCTACCACCAGAAGCATTAGGATGTCCACCACCATTTGCCCACTCTTTAGCGATTTGAGCAACACTCACTTTAAAATTTGCTCTTAGGCTCATTGCCCCTCTATAACTTACATCTACTATAAAATCATACTCAGGATATTCTAGTAAAAAACCGTTACCAATAATAGAAGTGTTACCAACTCCATAACTCAAAAATCCACGGTAACCTTTATAATATATAGTATTATCAGCTCTTTTCTTCCCTAGTAAATTAACAACATATTTAGTCGCTAAATTATCAAGTGTACCATTTTTATCTATTTTGAAGAACTCTTTTTTAAGTTGATGTATCTTTTCATCAAGTAAAATATGAGCATCCTCTTCATCAAGATATTTACTTGCTTCTAATAGTAGTGATAGTTTATAGTTGTTATCCTCTTTTGCAAACATTACACGATTTAACTCCCTTGTTTCATTTACAAGTCTCATGCAAACTTTGCCATATTCAAAGTTATTAACTTCCTCTTGTTTCCATAAATCAACGGCATTTACAACATTAACAAATTTGTTCATCCATACAGGTTCATCGAACTCAAAGTTCTCTTTAACATAATCATATGTTATTTTTGTAGCACATCTCTCAACATCAAGAAAATACCATTTATACTTCTTAGCACTCTCTTCACCACTTCCATGATGGTCTAGTAAGATAATTCTAATATTTGTTGTCTGATTTACTTGATTATTTAACCATCTAGATTCATCAGCAGTAAGATTTAAATCTGTAATCAATATAATTGATTTCTCTTTAGAATTTTTGATATTTTCTAGAATCATCTCGAGTTTTTGTCTAACTTCAGCGCCATAATTTGCATTATAGTTGAAAATTTTATATGGTGTGTAACGCATAATTAATTGACAGCTATAACCATCTAAATCTATATGTGATAAGTGATGTATTGTTTCTTTCATCTAATTTCCTTTAAATTTTTAAATTTTAATTGAACCCATAACTTCAAAAGTTGCACTTGAATCTATCTCTGCATGTGATAGTGTAATAACATCAAGGGAGAATCTTTCAAATATCTCGGCTACAGATCGTCTAAGTTGTGGATCTACTATAATTACAATAGGTGAAACACCTTTTTGTAATAACTCTGCTGCTTTTGTACTTGTTGCTTGAATAAGAGCATTTATCTCATTCACATTTAGTAATAAATTTCTAACTCCATCTTTCTCTTGGGACTTCTCTAACATCATCTGTTCTGAGCTTGTATCAAAAGTGAGTAGTCTTATTGTGCCATCTGCACTTGAGTACATCTGAGTAATAATCCTAGATAGTTTTGCTCTAACCTGTTCAGTAATTAACTCAACATTTTTTGTATATTCTGCTATATCTGCAATAGTCTCTAAGATACTTAACATATCTTTTAAAGGTATTTTTTCATGTAAAAGAGCTTTTAGAATCCTTTGGATAAGACCAATAGAAGCAACTTTAAGTACATCATCAATAATAACAGGAAAATCAACTTTAATTTTATCAACAAGTGTTTGTACCTCTTGACGAGTAAGTAGATCTTCAGCATTTCTTTTTATAAGTTCACTCATATGTGTAGAGATTACAGTAGCTGGATCAACAACTGTATAACCATTAATGATGGCATCCTCTTTTTGATCTGGAGTTATCCAAATAGCATCGAGACCAAATGCTGGTTCTTTTGTTGCTTGACCTTGAACTTCACCCGTTGCCATACCACTATCCATCGCTAAAAATTTATCGGGTACAATAACGCCTTCACCAATTGATACACCTTTTAGCATAATTTGATATTGTTGTGGTTCAAGGTGTAAATTATCCCTTATCCGAACTTGAGGCATAAGGAAACCAAAATCACTAGCAATTTTTCTTCTCATAGAACGGATTCTCTCTAGTAAATCACCACCTTGATTATTATCAGCCAATCGAATAAGTTGATACCCTAGCGTAAGTTCAAGCATCTCAACTTTTAATATATCCTCTAAAGCTTTCTCTTCATCTTTAGCTATCTCTTCATTTGATTTTTGTGGTTTTACAGCTTCTTTCTCCTCTTGTAATTGTTTTTCTTTATCTTTATCACTAAGTTCCTTATTGACATTTAAAATAGTTAATTCACCTTTTTCATACTTCCATACTGACCAGCCAAGTACAGCAAATAAAATTCCTACTAGCCCCATAGAAGCAGTTGGAAGTCCTGGAACCATTGCAAAAAGAATCATTATAAATCCAACAATCATCATGATTTTGGCATTTCCTATCAACTGATTGATTGCACCCTCTGCAAAATTGTCACCCTCACCAGAAGAGCGAGTAATCATAATACCAGTAGCAGTTGAGATAATTAGAGCTGGTATTTGACCAACTAAACCATCACCAATAGTTAAAAGAGTAAATGTAGATGCACTATCTCCAACACTCATATCATGTTGAAAAACACCAATTAAAAATCCACCAATAATATTAATAAGTGTAATAATAATACCCGCAACAGCATCACCTTTTACAAACTTACTAGAACCATCCATCGCCCCATAGAAGTTAGCATCTTGTAAAATCTCAGCACGGCGTTGTTTAGCCTCTGCATCATCAATCAGTCCTGCATTCAAGTCGGCATCAACAGCCATCTGTTTACCTGGCATAGAATCAAGTGTAAACCTTGCTGCAACCTCTGCAACTCTTGTTGAACCTTTTGTGATAACCATAAAGTTGATTAAAACAAGAATGGAAAAAACAATAATACCTATAACAAAGTTACCACCAACAACAAAGTCACCAAAACTTGTAATGATACTACTCACACTATCTGGCCCTTCGTGACCATGGCTAAGAATCATCCTTGTCGTGGCAATATTGAGTGAGAGCCGAAAGAGGGTTAGAATCAATATGATGGTTGGAAATGTTGTTAAGTCAGTTGGTTTTGGTACATAAAGTGATATAAGTAAAATTAGAACTGCCATAGCCATCGATACTGTAAGTAAAATATCCAACATTGCAGATGGAAGAGGTACTATAATGATGGCTAAAATAGACATCACAAATAGAACTACACTTAAATCTTTTTGACCTAATAAAAAATTTAGAGACTTACCAACTTGTTGTTTTAAAGGGATTCTTTTTGCCAAAACTTTAAACCAATTATTCTAAAATATCAGCTAGAGTTAAGTCTGCTAAAAATGTATCAATCTTACCTTGAAGTTTATTTAAAAATGGCCAAATAGAACATATATCAGCTTTTTCTGACGGACAATCTTTAATTGATGTAGAACAATCAAAAACAGCAGGAGATTTTCCTTCAACTGCACACATCACATCCAACATATTTATCTCTTTTGGAGTTTTAGATAGTGAGAAACCACCATTAACACCTTTAAAAGATTTCAAGATAGATTTTTTTGCTAAGGCTTGTAGTATTTTTGCTAGAAAACTTTTTGAAATTGATAGTTCACGAGAAAGTGTCTCACTATCCATTGGTGAATCTGCTTTAGATAAAACTATTAAAGATAGTATGGCATATTCACTAGCACGAGTTATTAACATAGTTTAGTTCTTTCATTATTTTTAAGTTTAATGAAGATTATATCTAAAAAAGTTGAAATTAAAAGAAAATTCAGTTATAATTCCACTTCAACTTTTATATGATTGTATATTAGTTAGATTATTATACCATTCAGGAGGCTATTATGGCTTTAGATTCGGCTAAAAAACAAGAATTAGTTACAAAATTCGGAAAAAATGAAAATGACACAGGTTCAACTGCGGTTCAAATTGCACTTTTAACAACAAGAATTGCAGAACTTACTGAGCACCTTAAAATATACAAGAAAGATCATGCATCAAGACTTGGACTTTTAAAATTAGTTGGTAAGCGTCGTCGTCTTATGAAATACTTCAAAAGAACTAAAAAAGATTTATATCTTCAATTAGTATTAGATTTAGGTATTAGAGATAACATCTAGTTTTTACAATATTTAAATATAATTAAGTCTTATTATTAAATAAGGCTTAATCTTCCTTTCCCCCCCCCATATAATTTCCAAATTATCACACTAACATGATTTATTTTATAATTCCACACATAGTTTAACAATTTTAAGATATTTTTAGCTTTTAAAGAGTATGCTTTCCTCAAAGTTTGATTTGGGAGAGTTACAATGTCGAAAAACAATAATGAAATAAGTACAGATGGACTTACATTTTTAGATGATGGTGAAGTTTTATATAATGACTTATATCTTTTATCAGAGGCTGATGAAAAAGGTGTGGTTGAATATGCTAGTGATTCTTTTTTAAAAATAGCAAATTTAAGAGGTGATGAACTGATGGGGGAACCACACAATATTGTTCGTCATCCTGATATGCCTCGTGCTGCTTTTAAATCTCTTTGGGACGATGTTCAATCTAAAGGTTTTTGGACTGGTATGGTAAAAAATGCACGAAAAGGTGGAGGTTTTTACTGGGTTTATGCAACTGTTCTTCGTTCTGTAGATAAAAATGGAAATACAAAATATGTATCTATTAGAGTTAAACCTTCTCGTGAAGATATAAGAAACGCAGAAGCGTTATATGCAACGCTAGATTAAGATAAAAGGATTTTATAATGGCATTAATGAAAAAAAGTAGTTCAAGTTCATCTTCAGCAGTTGTATCTTCTGGTGGTGATTCTAAAAGAAGACAACGCACATTGGCAAAACAGCAACAGATAAGTGAGAGTATTGCTGGTATCTCAATGACAATTCTAGAAAATGCTCAAGAGAGTGTAAGTGCGATTGAAGAGTTGAAATCTTCAATGGAACAGATTGCAACAGCAGCCGAAGAGAATAGTGGAGCAAGTGAACAAGCACTTAGCAATGTTAAATCTATAAACACTAATATTAATAGAATGAACTCTACAATAGACACAGTTATCTCATCTACAATTGCAACAGGTGATAACATTATGAATTCTGTTTCAAAAATTAGCGAATCTGTTGAGAGAATGGATGAAGCGGTTGTTGTAGCACAAGATTCATCTAAAAAAAGTGAAGAGTTAAAAGTATCTTCACAAAACATTGGTGATGCTGTTGGTTTTATTGCAAAGATTGCAGATCAAACAAATCTACTTGCTTTAAATGCAGCTATTGAAGCGTCTCGTGCAAAAGAGCATGGTAAAGGTTTTGCAGTTGTTGCAGATGAAACTCGTGCTTTAGCTGGTGAGAGTGAAAAAAATGCTGAATTTATTTCAGAATTAGTAAATAAAATTCAAGGTAGTATCGATAATATTATAAAAAGTATTGGTTCTACTAATACTATTATTACAAGTAATGGTGTTAAGGGTAATGCACTAAGCCTTAAAATGGAAGAGCTAACAAAAATAGCTGTTTATTCTGTTGAAGCTGCAAGAAGTGTAAGTACTTATACCAATAAACTTGGTGATTTTGTTGCAAAAATAAATGATGGTTCTCAAACTATTGCTGAGGATTCTCAAGAGATTGCATTATCAGTTGAAAAAACTCTTAATGGGATAGATATTCAATCAGATGCTCTTGCACAAACCGAGGATGATATTAAAGAACTCTCCAATCTTGCTGATGAGTTAAAATACTCGACTGATACAATGAAATCTGCTGAAGATATTGCAATGAGTGCTGATACAATTGGTAGTTCTATGGACGAGATTCAAGATGCTCTTGAAAATGTCACAAATGCTTTAAATAAAATAGAATCATCATCTCAAAATACAAATCAAAGTGCTTTAAATAATAAATCTCTGATAGAAGCAGGTATTGTTGCAGCTAAAGATATTGATAAGCTAATAGAGATTGCTCGCAGAAACTTTGATCTACTTAAGGTTTCATTTAGTGTTGTTAAAAATTCTATTGTTGAGATTCGTGAAGCATTTAACGAATCTATATCACAGGGTAATGATGCAGCTAGTGAACTTAGTGTAATTGTAAAAGAGACTAAAAGTGTTGATAAAACTGTTGGTAATATCTCTAACTCTATTGTTCAGTTAAATATGTTAGCAATTAGTGGTTCAATTGAAGCAGCAAGAGCTGGTGATTTTGGTAAAGGTTTCGCAGTTGTTAGTGCTGATATTAGAAATTTAGCAAAAGATTCTGAACAAAATACAGATAAAATAAATGATATTGTGGAATCTATGAACTCAGAGATAGATACAGTGAAATCTGATTGGAACGAACTTTTACATTCACAATCAAGTGAGCAAAAATCAATAGATTCATTAATTAATGATATTACAAGAATTACTGATATGTTAGTTGATTTACTTGATAGATATACAGGTTTAAAAGTTGTTAATGATCAAAATATTGAGGGTATGAATCAAGTTATGATTGGTATTAGCGAGGTTCAAAAAGCTGTAGAGCTTAGTGCTAGAAATGCTATGGAATCTCGTAAGGCTAGTGAACTGATAATAGAAACAGTAACACATATCGGTGAGGGTGTGGAAGAGTTAGCTGTAATGGCGGATGAACTACAACAAGGTTAAGTTTATGAGTATTGAAGAGATCTTAATTATCAAAAATGGCAATGAAAGTTATGGTATATCAACTGATGATATCAATCAGATTGCTAGAGTGCCTATGTTAATGCCTTTACCTTTAAGACCTTTTGGTGTTAGGGGGCTTTGTGCTGTAAGTGGCAATATAGTTACTATGGTTGATATGAATCTTTTAGTAGATAAAAATCAAGTAGAGTATGATAATAATAAAACTAGATTAATTAGTTTAAATGGTTCTCTTTCATCCTCTGCATTACTAGTTTCAGAGGTGTATAATACGATTGAAATAGATGATAAAAAAATAGACTATATAGATAAAGAAGATGATCCTGTTATTGCTATATATAAATACAAAAATGCTCTTATTCAAATTATTTCACTTGAAGTTTTATTTAGTAAAATAAATCGAGTAGAGATAGAATCTAAAGAGATAAAAAATGGTAAAACTAAAGTTGAGATATTAAAAGAGGAAGATAGTAGTAGATTTTTGATTTTTGCGATGGAAAATGAAAAATATGCTTTAAATATTGAGTATTTAAGAGAGATAATATTATCAGATTTTGCTTATACAGAAATTGCAGGTAGCTCTGATGAAGTTTTAGGTCTTATTACTCTTAGAGATGAACTTATTATTGTCATTGACTTGAGAAAACATTATGGTTTCAACTCAACAAAAGGGTATAAAAACCGTATTTTAATTACATCGCATGATGGAAGAAAAATAGGTCTTTTAGTAGATGAAATCTTAGATATTAAAAACTATCCTTTAAAAGATATAGAGTATATGCATGATACTTTTGAAGAAAATAAAATAGCTGGTGTAATCCATGCTAAAGACTCTTTAGTATCATTTTTTGATGAGGGAGTTTTAGAAAATTTATTTAAAGCAAACGAAGCTTTTATTGATGATGAGAGCAATTTAAGTGATAGTGAAGATCTAAATGAAGTGATAATGGAAGTTATAGTTTTTAAACTTGCATCTAAAGAATATTCTTTTGATGTTGATAATGTTGCAGAGATTATTGATGTTGTTGATTCTACAAAAGTAGCATACACTAATAATTGCATAGATGGTATTATTAATATTAGAGGTCAAATAGTCACAATTGTTTCATTGTTTAAAAAATTAAATATACCAACAAAAATCAATGAAGATTCTAAAATTATTGTATGTAATATAAATAATGTAAAAATAGGATTTATAGTAGATAGTGTTAGTGATATCTTAAATGTAAAAGAAAATGAGATTAGAGAACAAGATGACGAGCTGTTTACTAAGATACTTCATTTAGATAACGGTAAGAGATTGGTTTTATCTATGGATATAGATAAAATTATTTCAAATTAAGGAAAATCATGGCAAAAAAAGTACTTATAGTTGATGACTCTGCGCTAGTAAGAAAACAATTGACAGAGATGATTGATACGCTTGGGTTTGAGATAGATACAGCTAAAAATGGGCAAGAAGCTGTTGATATGGCAATAGAACAACAGTATAATGTGATTACGATGGATATTAATATGCCAGTAATGGACGGTATTGAAGCAGTAAAACAGATTATGCAATCAAAGCCAACAGCAATACTTATGATAAGCTCTTTAACAACAGAGGATGCAACAGTTACCATGGAAGCTTTGGACTTAGGTGCAGTTGATTATATTGCTAAACCTGGAACAATGAATGTTGGTAAAAGAGAAAACCGTGAAGATATCTTGCAAAAGGTTCAAACTTTAAGTCGTATATCTCTAAGAAGATTAAAAAGAAAAACTGTAAGAACTCCTCAAAGAGAGAGAAGACGAGCAGAGCCAATTCAAAGAGATGATACTCCACAGTTAACTAGTGCAGATATAACAAAAGTTGTATTGATAGGTTCTTCAACAGGTGGACCAGGATTGATTGAACAGATATGTTCATCTTTACCTATAAACTATAAATATCCTGTATGTATAGTTCAACATATGCCTGAACAATTTACAAAAGCATTTTCTGAAAGATTAGATAGAGCCAGTGCTTTACCAGTTCAAGAAAGTATGCATAATATGGAGTTGCTTCCTGGTAATATATATGTAGCTCGTGGTGGGGTTCACATGAATTTTGCTAAAAAAGTATCTGGTAAAATAGTTATCCGTGAAGATAAAGATAAGGGTGATAATTTTTTTCAGCCAAGTGTAGATGAGATGATGTTTAGTGCTATAAAAACTTTTGATTCATCTGATTTAGTAGGTGTAATTTTAACTGGTATTGGTGATGATGGTGCTAATGCTATGGTTGAACTAAAAAATAGTGGTGCTTATACTCTTGGTGAGAGTGAAGAGAGCGCAACTGTTTATGGTATGCCAAAAGAAGCATATGATAGAGGTGGTGTAATGGAACAGTTAGATTTTAAGCAGATACTTAAAAAGATAGTAACACTCAAGTAAAGGGGATAAACATGGCATTAATTAAAAAACATATTGCACAAGTTGTTGAGGTATTACCAGAGTTTTCTACACTTGAAGAAGCTACTGAATTCTTTGAATCTTGTGAATGTTCTAATGATAGTGATTGTTCAAATAAAAAAGATTATGCAGTTGAAAGTATTTCCAGATTTAATGGTGGTGGAGAATATCTTATAGCATATATTAATAATGAAAATATTGATAATAGATTATCAACGAAAATAGCAGCTGTTATTTCAAATATGGATCCAGATGATGCTCCAATAGAAGCTATTATGGATTTGTTGAAACTTGATGATGCCTATATTAGAAATCTAGGGATTTCAATACTTAGAGATTTTGGAAATGCAATTAAGTATTATATTGTTAAGTTCTTGATTGGTGATGACAGAGATTTAAGGATATTTGCAATCAATGTTTTAGGTGATGTTGATTTTGCAGAATCAAGAGATATGTTGGTAGAACTTTTAGAAACAGAAGAAGATATAAATGTAGCAATGACTGCTGTTGATTATATGGGTGAGATAGGGGAAGAGGAAGATATTCCCCTTTTAGAATCATTAAAAGATAGATTTAGTGGTGATTTCTATGTTGAATTTGCAGTAAATAGTACTATTAAATTGATAGAAGGATAGTTGAGATGGCATACCTTTTATCAAAAGAAAATTTTGCAAAAATTGGTGAATTTATTTATAGAAAAAGTGGTATCTATTTAGAAGAGGATAAGCATTATGATAAACTTGGTAAATATATAGATAATCGTGCTGATGAATTAGAGATTGATAATTTTAGAAAGTATTTCTTTAAACTTCGTTTTGATGATAATGATGGTGATGAGTTTCAAGCACTGATGAATGCTATCACTGTAAATGAAACTTACTTTTTTAGAGAAAAAGATCAATTTGAGGTTTTGGTAAATAGAATTTTACCTGAACTTCATGCTTCTATGCCTAAGAATAGACCACTAAGAATATTATCATCACCTTGTTCAACTGGTGAAGAACCATACTCTATGATTCTTCATATAGTTGAAGAGGGTAATGTTGTAGAGCAAAGAGATATTGAAGTTGTAGGTATAGATATTGATTCAACAGTTATAAAAAAAGCAAAAATTGCAAAATATAGTGAGAGATCAGTTCATGCAATACCTAAAAATATTTTATCTAAATGGTTTGTAAAAAAATCGTTGGGATACGAGCTTGGTGAAGATTTACAAGGAACAGTTGATTTTCAAGTAGCAAATATTTTTGACAAAACACAGATGAGAAAACTAGGAAAATTTGATGTGATATTTTCGAGAAATATGCTTATATATTTTGATGATGCATCAAGAAAAGAGGTTGCTATGACATTTTATGATATGTTGAACCCAGGTGGTTATGTTCTTTTAGGACATGCTGAATATATGAGTCGAATTGTTTCTGTATTTAATGCAAAAAAAATAGACAATACATTGATCTATCAAAAATAAAAACAATGTGTATTCAAAAACAACTAGTTGCGTGGGCTTCCTGCCGAAGGAAACTAAGCGTTAGCGAAGATGACGGAATTATTTCCGACATCGTGATTCAACAGATGAAGGGTTCCCTTCATTTTGTAAAACAAAATTAAGGAATAAGATATGCCATTAGTAATATTCGTAGATGATAGTGAGACAGCTTTAGCTTCAACAAGAATGGTGACAAACTCAATGCCAATAGAGGTTAAACAATATACTGAAGCACAAACTGCTTTAGCTGAGATTAAAGCTGGTATGACACCAGATTTAATTATTACAGACCTTAATATGCCAGTGATGAATGGTTTAGAATTTTTACAAGCTCTTAGAGCAGTTGCATCAACAAGTAGAACACCTACTTTAATGCTTACAACTGAGACTAAAGCTGAATTAAAGCAACAAGGTAAAGCACTTGGTTTAACGGGATGGATTGTAAAACCTTTTAATCCAGCACAATTAAAACAAGCAATTACTAGAGTTTTAAGACTTCCTGCTTAGGCTTTAGAGATGGAAATTTTAAATTCAGTTGATAGTTTATTGGAGCATATTAAAAATGTTCAAAATGATGTTGTAGGTCTTTCAAATGATTCTTTACTTAAAATGAGTAGTTATATAGAAAAAAACAAGCTTGAAGTTGATGATGATATCTCAACTGCATTACAATATCAAGATATAATTACTCAGCAGTTAAATGCTACAATTGAAGCAATTGACAGTATGAGAAGTAGCATAAACAGATTTACACATGCTTATGAACAAGATGAAAGCTTAGTAAAAGATAGTATGATTAAATTACAAGATAAGTTATGTTTAACATTAGAAGAAGCAAAAGATAAAAAAAATAGATTCTCAGGAAAAACTACACATGATGATGTGCAGAGTGATGAGATAGAGTTTTTTTAGGAGATAAAAATGGCAACAATTATGGTAGTAGATGATTCAAAAACAGTTAGAAGTTATCATGGCTCTATATTAAAATCAATGGGGATGGATGTTTTAGAAGCTGAAAATGGTATGGAAGCTTTGGAAAAAAGTTTAGATACAAATATTGATTTATATTTAGTGGATGTTAATATGCCTATTATGGATGGATATTCTTTTATTAATGATTTAAGAAAACAAAATAGTCATAAAATTGTGCCAATAATTATGATTACTACTCAAGCTAAAGATGAAGATAAAATAAAAGCTTATCAAGTTGGGGCAAATATTTTTGAGACTAAACCAATAAGACCAGAACAACTTCAAGCATATATAGATATCTTAGTGAAGAAATAAGGGGAGTATTATGGATCCATTATTAGAACAGTTTTTACAAGAAGCAAGAGAAAATTTAGCCTTTATTGATCAAAATATTGGAGAGATTGGGGGAGATGACCCTGAACTTTTAAACTCTGTATTTCGTGCTGCACACACCTTAAAAGGTGGAAGTGGTATTGTTGGGTTTGAATCTGTGAAAGAGATTACGCACTATGCAGAAGATTTGCTTGATATGTTACGAGCAGATAAAGTTGAATTTCAAGATAGTATGACTGAAACTCTTTATGAAGCATTTGACGAGGTGATGAATCTAGTAGAAGCGGCAGAAGAGACGGGAGAAATTGTTGATGCTGATGAAGATACAGTTTCAAGTATCATTCAAGCTTTAAATGAAGAGATGGGCAAAGATGTTCAAGCAGAGGAATTTTGGGAAGTTCCTTTTTTAATACTAAGAGATAAATCATTAGTTATTAATCCACCATTAGTTACTTTGAATGGAGTTAACTCTTATAAAGCAATGTTTAGTAATGCTAAACCTAATGAAGAGTATTGTAATAATGAGAATCTATATGCTGTGCTTTTTGATGTAGATGAATCATGTATGATATATGGAAATGACCCTTTATACACACTTTCTCTTTTAGGAGATAAAGTTTTAGGTGTATATTCATGTATGAGTGATGGTAATGCAAAGTCAGTTTTAAGTGGTATTGATGATGAAGATGGATTATTATTAAAATCAAATATCATAGCTTATATTTATGCAACTTTTGAAAAGATAGAAGATTCTTTATTTAACTTCATAGATGAGATTCAACTTTTACCATTAGATATTGATACATTACTTAGTGTTAATGTAGGTGATAGTGGACATGAGATAGATTCCTTAAAGGAGTTAGTAGATATTGCAGAAGACTTAGACTTAGCGACAATATGTGATGAAGTAAAACGATCAATGGAATTAATTGGAAGTGAAACTCTTCAGTATGCACAACTTCAAAGATTCTTAGATATATCTGGTTTGATAGATGATAAAGATACAAATAAACTAGCTAACTTCTTTGATAATGTCTATAAAGGTGAAGTATATATACCTAATGATAATTCAGATGAAACAGCTTCGCAAGAGCAAGTGATAGAGTCTGAAGTAGATGAGGAGATAGATAGTATTGAAGAGGTGGTTGCACAAAAGCTTGTTACGGAAGAGCTTGTTGAAAATATAACTGAAATTGATGAAACAACTAAGTCTGTAATTGACGGCATTATGAAACAGCAAGTAAAAGCTATTGAATATATTGAGAATAGTGATGATTTATTAAGAGTTATTTCTGTTATGGATAGTCTGAGAAAATATTTTCCAGCAATGCCAAGTAGTTTTTCATCTAAAGAGGAGATTTTAGAATTTTTAAATTCTGAACTTGGTATTGAAAATGTTAATATAGAGATTCTAGTTGAGAAAAAAATAGAACCTATAATTGAAGCTATTAAAAATGTTAAGCCTGTTGAAACTACTATAGAAAAAGTTGAACCTGAAATTGAAATATCAAAAACTCCAGAAGTAGTGGAAGAAAAAACAAAAAAAGCAGAAGTAGTAAAAAAACCAGTAAAAACAGAATCTAAAGATGATAGTAAAAAAACTATAGTTGGTAAAACTGTAAAAATTGATCAAGAATCTATAGATTCTCTAATGAATGTAGCTGGTGAACTTCTTGTTGCTAAAAATTCACTTCCATATTTAGCAGATAATGTAGTTGAGATGACTCATGATGTAATTAAGCGTGAGATTATGGAGAAGTATATCTTTATAAATCGTCTTACAGAACAGCTTCAAGATTTGATTATGGGAATGAGAATGTTACCTATATCTTATGTATTTGATAGATATCCAAAACTTGTTCGTGATATTGCTAAAAAACTTGGTAAAAAAGTTAAGCTTGAGATGGATGGTGGAGAGACTAAACTTGATAAAAATATGATTGAGATGTTAGCTGATCCAATGATTCATATTATGAGAAATTCATTAGACCATGGTATAGAAACTCCTGATGTTAGGGAGCAAAAAGGTAAAGCATCTAGTGGTACAGTTACACTAAAAGCTTATGCAGAATCTGATAGAATTGTTATAGAGATTATAGATGATGGTGCAGGTATTAATGTTGATAGGGTAGCAAATAAAGTTTTAGAAAAAGGTCTTATGACTCATGAACAGATAGATGCCCTTAGTGAAGATGATATGGCAGAGTTAGTTCTTTTACCAGGTTTATCAACTGCTGAAGAGATTACAGAGTTTAGTGGTCGTGGTGTTGGTATGGATGTTGTTAAAAAATCTATTGAAAGTTTTGGTGGTAGTATTAGAATTAGAACAAAAGCAAACCAAGGAACTGTGATAACTTTAGCGATTCCTGTTTCACTTGCTGTTACATCTCTTTTACATATTCAAATGAACAGTATCCACTACGGAATACCAATGGATAGCGTATCAGAAACTGTTAAAATAGAAAAAGATGAGATTGAATATTTACATAACGAACCATTTATCTATTTAAGAGGTGAAGTGATTCCGCTACTTTTTATTAAATCTATGTTGGATGAGAGTAAAATGGATTCAGAACCACTCTCTATCGTTGTTCTAAATATAAAAGATAATCTTTTAGCGGTGGTTGTAAATAATTTCTTAGGTCAACTAGATGTAGTTCAAAAGCCTTTAGTTGGAATGATGGAGGCTCATCCTTTATTTAGTGGAACGGCATTACTTGGTAATGGTCAGATCATTATGTCAATAGACCCTATCGGTCTTTTAAGTATCTCACAGAAATTAAAAGAAGATATTCATGTTGCATAAAGGTGTACTAATATGATGGATTTAATAGTTTTTAGTGTTGGAAGTAATCGATATGCACTTAATATTGATAATATTCAAAGAATTATTCAAGCAGATGAGTTGACAGATATTCCAAATTCACACGATTACATTGATGGTATGATGAGTTATGAAGATTCTGTTTTAAAGGTTTTAAGTTTTCGTAAGTTAATAGGTCTTAAAACATATGAGGATGAGTTAAAAGTACTTTTTCAAAGACTAAAAAAAGCTCATGAAGATTGGATGGTTGAGTTGATAGAATCGATAGATAGTGGTTCATCTTTTACTCAAACTGTCGATCCACATAAGTGTGAACTTGGTATTTGGCTAGATAATTTTACTTCGTATGATGATAGAGTTTCAACTATATTTAAAGACTTGATGTCAAATCATAAACATTTACATATCTCTGGCGGAGATGTTTTAGATATGTATAAGAGTGATAAAGAGACTGCAACTGAGATGGTTAAAACAGATGTATATGAGAGTTTTAACCATACTATAGGTGCTATTGATGCTTTTATAGATGAAATTTCTATTGTTTCAAACTCTTTACAAAAACTTTTAATTTATGAAAAAAGTGGTGAGAAATTTGCAATTAAAGTAGATATTATAGAAGATATAGCACATATTGAAAATGAAAAAATAATGAATTCAGATGATAAACATCATCAAAATGATTTTTTGGAACTTGATGGTGTTTTAGAACTTGATGGTGTTTTAGTAAATTTAATTAAAACAATAAACTTACCAAGCTAAGGATATATATTATGGCAATAACATACGAGGGCAATACTGCAACATTTGAATCAGTAATTTATGAGGATGAGGTTGTTCCATTTAGAGATTTTTTACAAGAAAAATCTGGAGAAGAAGTTGAATTGAATTTAGAAAAATGTGATGATATACATTTAGCAGTACTTCAATTAGTGATGGCATATAAAAAAAACTATGAGTGTAATTATAGATTTGGAGATGATATAAAACTTTATCAAAGAGTTTTAGAAGGTTTTGATACTAGTGAAAACCATTGTAATTAGTACCCGTAAAGGTGGGTCAGCTAAAACAACAACTGCTGTAAATATTGCAAGTGGTTTAGCTAAACATGGCTCAGTATTATTGTTAGATTTTGATACACAAGGTCACGCTTCTATCGGTGTTGGTTGTGAGCCAAATGAGAAACTTGGTGTTCACTCTATTTTCCTTGGAAAAACATTAAGTGAAACATTTATCCCAACTATTCACGATAATTTAACTCTCTCTCCTGCATTGTCTTTTTTTGATGTTTATGAATATTCTGATTTAAGAGGGGTATTAAAAAGCCGTTTTAAGCGTGAGAAAATAGCAGAGTTTTTTGACTATTGTGTGATAGATACACCACCAACATTTGATGCATTGCTTAAAAACTCTCTAGAGGTAGCAGATAATGTTATTATCCCTTTTGTGCCACATCACCTTGGCGTTGTAGCAGTTGGTCAGATGTTAAGAGCTTTATATAAAAGTTCTAACTCTCAAGAGAAAGAGATTATAGATGTTTCAATTCTTCCAGTTATGTATAATCCACATATAAATGAACATAAGTTGTCTGTTGAAAAAGTAAAAACATCTTTTGGAAAAGCAAAACTTCTTTCACCGATTGGTGTAGATATAAAACTTGCAAAACAATTTGAATCAGGTTCCCCAATAATTTTAGATAAGAAAAGATCAAAAGGGCTTAATGATTATAATAGATGTGTTGTAGAACTACTTAAAAGATTTTAATCATGTCAAACGCTATAAATTTTAAACTTAAAATTTTGGTTTGTGAAGCGGATGTTAGAATTTTGAAAAGATTAGAAGCATGGGTTAAAGCTATGGGTGATGATGTTTTTACATGTG
Source organism: Campylobacterota bacterium (assembly GCA_034660975.1). GTDB lineage: Bacteria > Campylobacterota > Campylobacteria > Campylobacterales > Sulfurimonadaceae > Sulfurimonas. Next base: position 2,356 of record JAYEKJ010000173.1, on the reverse strand, counting down.
ATAATGCGATAGTAGCAAATACTATTTTTAATGAAAATAGACCAGACATACTTTTAGTTTCACAAAATATAAATGGTATGGGTGTCATAGAATTTATAGAAAATATTAAAAAAAGTGTTCCTTCTCAAGCAATTATAATGATGTTAAATAGTGATATTGAGAATAATGTTTTTAAAAGAGCAATAGATCTTCAAGTGGATAAATATTTAAATATTCCAGTTGATCCTATTTTACTTTTTAATGCGATAGAGGCTTTATCCCAAGAGAAAATTTGGCATGAAGAGTATAAAAATCAAGAAAGAATGCTTCAAGATTATAAAAATGCTATTGATATATCTTTTAGTGTCTCTAAACATGATGTAAATGGAAAAATATTTTATGTAAATGATTCATTTTGTAAAACAATGGATCAAAGTTATGAAGATGCAATGAAGGGTGATATTAACCCTTTAAAAAATCCAAATACTGACATAAAAAAAGTATGGAATCAACTTCGTAAAGATAGAATATATAGAGATAGGCAAACATTTAAATTTGATAATAAAAAAGATCATATAGTAGATGTAACAGCAGTTGCAATCACTAATGATAAAGATGAGATAGAGGAATTTTCAGTCTTCAGTCATGATGTTACAGATGTTGTTAACTCTGCAAGAAAAATCAAAGAACAAGAGATTGAAAAAAAGTTTCAAAAACTTGAACACCTCAAAGAGTTAGATAAAGTTAAGGATAATTTTTTAACTGTTTTTTCACACGAATTAAAAACACCATTAAATTCAATAATCAACTTTTCTGATTATATTAAAAAGCATCTACAAAAAGCAGATTTTGAAAAAAAAGATATACTCGTAGAACAAGTTTCTCAAATAGGTACAAGTGGTTGGATGATGCATGATATGATAACTAATCTTATTGATTCTATAAAATTAAAAGAGGATGAGATAAAGTTATTAAAATCTAGATTTGAACTCAGTGATGTGATAGAAAAGATTTTAGAAAAATATGATAATGAAATAAAAGATATAAAAATTATAAAATCTTATAGAGATGAGTGTATAATTGTAAACGATGAGAAAAGAGTTGAGCAATTATTAAGTAGTTTAATCTCAAATGCGTTAAAGTATTGTAAAAATAGAGTTGCAATTACAATAAAATCAAATTCAGAAAATTTTATTGTAGAGATATTAGATGATGGTGAAGGTTTTGCTGATGTGACTAAAGTGTTTGAACTTTTTGAACAGTCAAATGAAGATAGTATGACAAGAACAGCACAAGGTACAGGCGTTGGTTTATATGTTGTTAAAAAATTATGTAACATTATGCACTATAATATTAATATAGGCAGTTCAAAAATTTTAGGTGGTGCTAAAGTTATGATAAAAGGGAAAAAGGATATAGAATTATGAATATATTAATAGTAGATGATAATAAAA
>JAYEKJ010000173.1:0-913 GCA_034660975.1 Campylobacterota bacterium | reverse complement strand
ATGATATTGAGGCTTCTGTTAGAAGATTATATGGATGAGAATGCTGGTATTGAGTTTTTCTTAGATGAAGCAGAAGATGGAAAGGTTGCTGTAGATAAATGTAAAAATGGTGATTTTGATATAGTTCTTATGGATATTATGATGCCAAATATGGATGGTATTGAAGCTACAAAAATTATTCGTGAGAATGATAAAAAAATCATGATAATTGCAGTTTCTGCTGTTGATGATAGTGATAGAAAAAAACTTATTTTAAATAATGGTGCTGAAGATTATGTAGCAAAACCTGTAAATGCAGATATTTTTATTAGTAGAATGGCTAACTATATAACTTTAATTGAAGCAAGAAGGAATAAAAAAACCACTTCAAGCGGCATCAATCTTTTTTCTGATGAGATTTTTAATAGACATATGAGATTTATAATCAATTCTGATGATGCTTTATCAGAGTTCTGGGAATATTTTCTTCTTGGATCAGAACATAAATGTGATAATTTAAGTGATGTGATAAGAACAATTTTTGCTATTGCTGATATACAAAGAAGATTAAATATTGATACTGATATATATGTAGAGGATTCTGAAAATTCAAAATATTTCACACTTGTAAAAATAGATGAGGTTCCTTTAAAAATTGTGAAACTTACTTTAAAGAAAAATAATTTTAGTGGTAGTTATAAAATAGATGATGGAAAAATATCTTTTGAACTTGGTCTTAAATTTAATAGTTTAGATGAACCTATTTTTGAAGAAGAAAAAACGATTATTAAAGAGGAAATTAAAGAGGAAGAGATAGCTTCACCATTAAACTTAATTAGCTCTATTGAATTAACAGTATTTGACTATATAGATAAAGATGATTTGTATGACTTAGAAGAGTATGCAAATAAATTGAATTCCATAATGTTAGTTG
>JAYEKJ010000172.1:0-7689 GCA_034660975.1 Campylobacterota bacterium | reverse complement strand
TTAATGCTGGTGTATTTGATTATTTTAAAGATGAAAATAGAATCGCTTTTGAAATTGCAAGTGAGTATTATAGAGATGGAGAGTATGAGAAAGCTTTAGTTCACTATGAAACAGTAAAATCGGCTAATTCTCAGTTTAAGTCATCTGTTTATTTCAATATTGCAAATAGTTTCGTTAGATTAAAAGAGTTTAAAAAAGCAAGAGAAAATTATCTAAAATCACTCACTCTGTTTTACTCAATTGAAGCAGATGAGAATCTAAGATATATAAAAAATGTAAGTGAAGAGAAAATTATGAAAACAGGTCAACAAAAGAGTGATAAAAAATCTTCAATGGCAAAAAAAGAGCAAAGTGGTAAAAAGAGGAAGGAGGGTGGTGCATCAAACATGAAAGTGAGTGCTAATGTGAGTGATGGAGCTGGAGATATTGGTAAGAAAACTGAATCAGACCCAATGCTTAGTTTAGATTCTTCAAAAGCAAGATTAAGTTCAAAACAGTATGAACTGATAAATAAAAGGGGCGTAGATGAGATTTCACCTTGGTAAAGTATTTTTAATAATTTCAATACTTTTTCATGTAGAACTATTTGCTTCAGAGTATAGATGGAGTGCTACAATTGATAAAAAAAAGGCTGTTGTTAATGAGGTGATATATCTGAAATATATTTGTGAATTTAGTGATAGGGGGGAACTATATAGTATAGACTTTAACCCTGTTGGTAATTATGAAAAATATAAAATAATCCTTTTAAAAGAGAAACAGATTCTAGAAAATGGAACAAGAGTAAACAGTTATGAGTATATTGCTTATGTAAAAGAGGCTGGATTAATTACTTTTGATTTTGATATGGTGATGAAAAAAACTACCCAAGATTCTATAAATTTTACAACAAAAAGTAGAGATGATGATAGGGATAATGAAGATTTTAGTTCAAGATATATGCGTCAAAAGAGTTTAGTAGTTGATGTGAAAAAAACTAAAAGTGATTTAGTAGGTAGTTTTAAAATTGATGTTAAAAAAGATGAAACAAAAGTTCAAGCTTTTGAACCATATCATTTAGAGATAATTATAGAGGGTACTGGAAATTTTGATTCTATAAAAGATATAAACTATGAGATTGATGGTGTGAAAATTTTTACCCAAAAACCAAAACTAAACACCACTCTTACAAAAGATGGAGAGAGAGGTTACTGGAGTAAAAAATTTGCTTTTGTGGGTGATAAAGATTTTGTTATACCTAAAAAAACTATCTCTTTTTACAATACAAAGACTAAACAAACAGTTTATCAAAATATAGAATCAAATAAAATAGTTGTAACAAAAATTTATGATAAAAAAGAGTTGCTAGATGAGGTTAAAGATGATAAATTTAGTTTTTCTCCAGATTTTTTATACTATTTATTAAGTTTTATATTTGGATTTTTAGTTGCAAAAATAGATTTTAAAACAAAAGATAAAAATATTACTTCAGATGGTAGTTTAAGTAAAAAAATAGAGGAATCTAAGAGTTTAAAAGAGTTGTCAGTTTTGTTAGCGATGAGTGATGATAAAAGATATGATGAACTTTTAGATAAGATAGATAATGGAGAGATAAGCTCTACTACACAGATAAAAAAGAAAATAAATTTTTAGTAGAAAAAATATGATAATTAATTATATTTTATATTAGTTTTTGCTAGTATAAAAATCAATTTTTAAAATAAAGAGGAGTTTTAAATTCATGTTTAAATTATCTAGTTACGGTTTATCAGTGAAAAGTAGTTTCATATCACTGAGTGTAGTGGCAAGTATTGTACTTTTTAGTGGTTGTGCAAAAGAGCAGTTGATTCTCAAAACTTATAATCCACCTAAAAAACAGGAACAAGTTAAAAAGATGATTGAAAATAGTGAATCTTCAATTGGCTTTATTAATCTTCAAGTTGTTGAAGATCTTAGTTATATTTGTGAAGTTATTGGAAAAGATAGTGATAGTAGAACTATGGCTAATGGATTGATAAGTAATCTTAAAAAATTTATAAACCAAACAAACTTTATCTCTTTAAATCAAATTGAAGATAGTGCTGCTGTTTCATTGGATATGCAGATAATGGGACTAAATTTTGTAGAGACAAAAAACTCAAGATCATTAGATGTGACAGTGAATTTTGTAATTAGAAAAGATGGTCTTGAGTTTTATTCAGAGCCTTACACCTATAATGATATAAGAAAATCAAGAGCAGGTTTACAAGGTATAGCATCGAAAAATGAGATGTTTAATGATGGATCTGAATATTTAGCTAAAAAATTGATTAAAGATATTTCACCTGTAAAGAGTCGAAAATTAGTTGAGCTTAAAGATTTACCAGATGAGTTAAAATATACAATTAAGTATGCCAAAGGTAAAAATTTTAAGGGTGCTATTAAAGCGATGGAAAAATATAAAGGTGAAAAAGAGTTAGAATACTATTTTAACCTTGGTGTTTATTATGAGGGTTACGGTTCACAAATCGATAATATGGCAATGTTTTCTAAAGCCCAAGAAAATTATGAAAAAGCGATGGCAATGGGTGGAAGCGAAGATGAAACAATCGTAAAAGGTAAACTGAAATTTGATAATTTTTATGAAGTTATCAAAAAGGTTGCAGAGCAACAAGCGGCTAATCTTAAACAAACAGGTGCTGGTGAGTACGAGTTATTAGACTAAAATTAAAGGGATATATAGATGATGAATTTTTTAAAAAAAACAGGTATTAAATTAAGTTTGGTTGCAGCGATTATCGCTACACCCTCTTTGAGTTTGGCAGCAAGTGGGTCAGGGTTTATCGAGGGTAGTTCAGAATCAACAAGTGCAGCGATGGAGAATCCAACTTTTGAGGGTCAAATTGCTAGAATTAATGTTGGTATCAACCTTATTAGATTAAATACAGATATATTAGAAAGAATGCCAGTGTCTGCTGATGCCCAATGGGTTGATGAGGTTGTTGCTAATATTACATCAAAAATGTATGCTAAGACTCTTAGAACAAAAGCAGTTAGAGAAGATGCTTATTATTCAACAGTTGGGTTAACAAATTTTATCTTAAGAAGACCAGCTATATCTGTTTCCCCTTTGAGTGCTAGACTTTTTTATGAAGCAAGTATAATATATAAAAATGAGTCAAATGGAAATCCAGATTTTAGGATTCCAAATATGAATGTTTTTCCAGATATTACAGATATGAAAACTTATGTTACATTTAATGGTGATTCAAAAGTGGAGATTATAGATATTGAAGCAGAAACTGGTTTTCATAGAAATGTAGTAGAAGCTGTAATCTCATTACTTCCAGAGGATTTAAAAGAGGAAGTTCTTGAATCTAGAAAAGAGATGAAAAGTGCTAAGAAAGTGTTAGCTGACTACACATCGCAAAAAGGGCAACTTGATGCTTGGTTAGATGATGATTCTAATGCTGGAAGTCCAGAAATAAGTAAGAAAGAGGAAGCGTTAGAGATAGCCGAAGCTAGTAGAGTTGAAGCTGAAACAGAGTTCGAAGCTAAAGAGGATGCATATTTGTTACTTTTAGCAAATGGAGCTGAAACGATAGAGGTAGATTACGATTCATCTAAAGTAGAATTAGCAAAAAAACTTGATAAACTTCTTGATGCTGTGGATAATAATGCTATTGGAGCAATTAGTATGTTTACATCAGCAACTGCTGGTATGGTTCGTGGATATGCTACTATAAGTGATGAGATGAGCGCTATTACAAGAGCTCAACAACTAACATCGTTAGTTGGAAATCAAAAACAATTCTTAGTTGAGAGATATGAAAGAATGCTTATTGGTACACTAATGGCACTTCCAAATATCACTATCGGTACATACATGGCGATATCTCAATCAAGTGAAATTGGCAAATATCAAGATATTGTAAATAAAATTTTAGAGGGTGCTAAAGCTGAAGAGGAAGCAATAGAGGCGAGTAAATAATGTTTAAATTATTAGCGATATTAATAACTGCTGTAATCTCTTTATCTTTTTTAGGTTGTGGAGGGGCAACTCCTCAACCTAAATCAAGTTCTACTGCTAAGATGCCAACATGGTATCTATCTGAAGTACCAACAGATAGCATTAATTTTTACGGTGTTGGAGAGGGTACTACAAAAGAGAGTGCAAAATCAAAAGCTTTAGCTCAAATATCTGGTGCAATCTCTACAACAGTTCAATCAGCCATGGAGATGACAGAGCAGGATAGTACAGAGAATGGTTATTCACAAGAGAGTAAAAGTAATATTAAATCAACTACAGATAGTATCAAGTTTACAGGTATAGGTATAATAGATACTGCTTATATAGAGGGTAGATTTTATACATACTTAAAAGTTGATAGAGAGGTTTTGTTTAACTCTATAAAAAGAAATTTGGATAATGATTACAATAAGGCCCTAAACCAATTTAATCAGATGCAATCAAAGGGCTCTTTTGAAGTTTTGAAAAAATCTCCAAAGCTTAAAAAACAGATAGATAACATTTTGTCAAAACCAACTATGGAGATTCTAAAGTCTATCAATCCTCAGTTTAAATCAACTCAGTATAGAGATAAAATTGTAGCTATCAAGAGAGATTTAGATGATACAAAAGCAGATACTGTTGTTTATCTAAAAAGTAAAGACAATTTATCATCTTATTATAAAGATATAGTGGAGAAATATATCTCTAGTTATGGTTTAACTATGCTTGATTCTCAAAAAAAAATGAAGAATCTATTAGTTATTGATATCTCTGTAAAAGCAAAAAAGAAAAATGTAAAAACTTCAGATCCAAGACTTAGAGGTGCAAGTTTTGCAGCGGTAACAGTTGTTTTAATAACTAAAGATTACAAAGGTAAAACAGTAGCTCAAAATAGAGTTGATGTGATAAATATCTCTAAAGATGGGCTAGAAGCTGCTAAAATCAAAACTAAAAAGTTTGAGAGAGAGATTAAAAGGGAAGGTATTTTAAATATCCTTTTAAAAACTACAAAATAGTTTATCTTATAGGTGATTTATGAAAAGTATCATACATTTACTTTTTATTTCATCACTTCTATTTTTTACACTAGAGGCTAATGAACCATCTTGTCTAAAAAAAGCACTAGCTAAAAATTTAGATAAAGATGATTATTGGCTCAAACTACTCCATTTTAAAGACAACAAATCTGTTATAAATAATAGGGAGTTTTTTTTATCTCCTAAAGGTATTACTGATGCTAAGTCGGAGTTGATTGAGACACTAAAAAGGTTTAAAACCACCCCAAATCTAATATGCAAATATCCAGCTCGTTACAAGTGGCTAAATTCGAAATTAAAATTAGATATAAAGAATCAAGAGTGTAAAAAACTCAAAGAGTTCCTAAAACCAAATTTTAAAAAAATCATAATTGTTTTCACCTCAGAGCGATACGATTCACCAGCTTCTGTATTTGGTCATACAATGATGAAAATCGAATCTGATGAGATACCTTATGTTATAAACTATGCAGCAAGAATCCCAGATGAAACTAACTCTTTTTATTATGTTTATAATGGCTTTAGTGGTGGGTTTAAAAGTAGGTATAGATTAGTTCCATTTTCTATAAAAGATTATGAATATCGCTCAGGTGAGTTTCGTGACTTGATAGAGTTCTCTCTTGACTTAGATAAAGATGAAGTAGAAAATATTATGTTACATTTTTATGAGATAAAAGATACTAATGAAGATTACTATTTTTTATCTCATAATTGTAGCTCTGAGCTGATTAAGTTGATAGATATTGCTAAATATGATAGTGAACTCTCTAAAGATTTCAACACTATTGTGATTCCTATTGATATTATCTATATTTTACAAAAGCATAGATATATCGATCAAATAACTAATCAAGATTCTAAATTAAAACAATTTTATAAAATAATCAATAAACTAAGTATAGATGAGAAAGAGATTTTATCAGAAATAGTAAATAATAACTACTCTGTAAATAGATTCGCAAATGACAAGAGTTTATCAGAACAATCAAAGCATCTGATAATTTTATCTGCCATCAAATACTTTGAGATTAAATCGATGAGAGGTGGTTTAGATAAAAAATCACGCTACCCTTTTATCAAGTTAATTCAATTAGAGTTAACGCACAACAAAAGTTCAGATTTTGAGAAGATAAGATCACTAGTAAAAAACCCTATATCAAATAGATTCCATAAATTTTATGTTGGCATAAACCATAATTTCAACAGTTCAAATGAGATGATAGTAGGTTATAGACATCTATATAGAAATCGTTTTGATTTAGTGGATGATATCAAGAAAAATGGTAGCGTGGAGTTATTAGATATTGCCATAAGAAAAAAAGATAATGAGGTACCCTTGGGGTATAAATTTTCTTTAAATCATTTAACAGTTGTAAACTTAGAAGCGATGCCCATCTCAAACGGTTTTTTTAAAGAGAGTATAAATAAGATAAAACTAGGTGCATCAAGAGTTTTTTTAGATGATAAACTATATGCATATTTTAATTATGGGCTTGGTTATAGATATAGGTTGAATAAATATTTAGACTACCAGTTTTATACAAAAGCAGGGGCATACTATCACAAAAAAGATATATATTTGGCATCGCTAGAATCTAGTGTAGAGTATAACTATAAAAACAGATTTATAAGTGAATTTATTTTTGAATCTAACCACTATACAAATGGCTTTAATCATAATAATATAAGTTTGAACAATCATATGAAAATGTCTTCAAGTATAACAATGAACTTAAATCTTACACATAAAAATCAAGAACAAAACTATAATGAGATTAAACTTTTGTTAAATTACTTTTTTTGATGAAGTTCAGAAGTGTGGCTTCAGCCTTATCATTAGTCTCTAATGAAAAAGAAAAAAACTACAACTGAAATAAAGCTATGTCACTCTTAAATATAACACCAAATAACAGAAGCGTAATAAACAAATATTGATGAAGAAAAAGGTGGATTTTCATCACCTAGCTCGCTAAACAAGTTGTATTTTGAGCTCTTTACCCATAATATGAGCAAAGGCTTGAAGTGTTGATAGTCTAATGTCTTGTGCATGATTTTCTATTCTAGAAATTGCTGATTTTTTAGTATGCATTGCTATTGCAACTTCTTCTTGTGTTAAACCTGTCTCTTTTCTAGCTAGTTTTAACATTTCACCAATTTTAAATTCTTGATATCCATCTTCAAAATTTTTTGCAAATTCTGCATCAGTATCTTTTTTTTAGTAATATATTTTTTTAAATCACTCATCTTAATCTCCTCTCATAAAAACTATCTAAATTAACAAATCAAGGAACACTTGAAATGTCCCTTTAAAGTTGTAGATATAGTCAAATAATACATATTTAATGACAATATGCAATATTTCTAAGCTTTTTTTAATTTTTTGCAATATTATTATTAAAGAAAAAGTGTCCTTTTAGTAAGAAATTAGCCATTATTTGGACAAAGTGTCTGTTATTTTTTTAATAAAGCATTAAAAGGACATTGTGTCCCTTAAGCCATAAGGATGTTGTTATGGAAGTTAAGAAAAATTACTTGATATAGTTCGTGATAAAATTCGTTTTAAACATTACAGCTATTCTACTGAAAAAACTTATGTACATTGAGCTAAGGGGTCAGTGATGAAAATTCACCTTTTTCTTCATCAATATTTGTTTTGTTTTTGTTGTTTGGTGTTATGTTTAA
>JAYEKJ010000171.1:0-7706 GCA_034660975.1 Campylobacterota bacterium | reverse complement strand
TCCAACAAGTATGCAGATGAAAACTACTGGCGATATGGATGGGATGGCTATCTCTGCTAAAATAGAGGGTATTGGTGATGAGATTAGTGACTTTTTAGATGAAACTATTCTTTTTGCATCTTATGCAACTTCAAAATCTAATCCAGATGGTCTTGGTGGACAAACTGTAATGAATATGGAAATGGCTAGTATGATGGGAAGTACAGATTCTGAAACTGGTTATTCATACTGGATTGGTGCTCAAATGCCAAATATGACTGGTGGTAAATTTGGACTTGAATATAATCATGGTTCAAAATATTGGAGACCATTTACTTATGGTGAAGATACTTTAGCTGGTTCTAAAATGGCTGTTCGTGGTGATGCTTATGAAGCATATTGGACTCAACCTCTTGTAGGAAAAGCGTTTTCAATGCAAGTAAGATATACTTATATGGATTATGATTATACTGGTTCTGATGGTTTCTTTGGTGATGGTGGAACACCAATGTCTATGAGCGAGGTTAAACAACTTAACCAATTTTTAACATCTATTGGTCAAGAAAATATGGATACAGTTGAGACTGCTCAAGATATCCGTGTTTATTTCAGATACAAATACTAAATTTTCAATATAATAACACAGAACTATTTTAAGTTCTGTGTCATATTCTTGCTCTAAATTCACTTTAACTTATAATAAAAATAATCATAAATTCTCTTGTAATCCCCTATTTTAGCAATGTGTGTACTTTAGATACACTATTTAAAAAAAACCAACTATATAAAACTTTTATTAAGCCTTATCCTTGTAGAATAAATAACTTTAATTACTTCGACAAGGGGAAGAAGAATGAACAAAAATGAATTATTAGAAGAGATTCTAGCTGAAGTTGATAAGCATCCAGAGATTATGTCTCGTCGTGACGCTATGAAATACTTAACAATGTCACCAATGGCTGCATCAATTATAGCAGGTGCTACTGTTGGTACAACTGCTGTTAGTGCATCAAGTGCAAAAGGTAAAATAGTTATCGTTGGTGGTGGTCTTGCTGGTATGAGTACTGCTGCTCGTTTTAACAACACATTATCAAATGCAGATATCACGGTAATTGAGCCAGATCCACTTTCATGTTCTTACCAACCAGGTCAAACACTTGTAGGTGCTGGTCTTTGGGAGCAAGATGATATTGTTTATGAAAGAGATGATAAATTACCTTCTGGTGTTAAGTTAATCAAGGGTGCAGTTACTGCTTTTGATCCTGATAATAACTCTGTTACTGTTGATGGTAAGCAAGAGGTTAAATATGATCAATTAGTTATCGCTACTGGTCTTATGTTAAACTATGCTGCAATCAAGGGTCTTGATGGTGTTATCACTTCTTCTGGTGCTGATAATAAAATAGTTAGAGAGAAAATCGGTAAAAATGGTGTTCATTCAATCTACTTTGCTGATGGCTCTACAGATACTTGGAAAGGTATCCAAGAGTTAATAGCTAAAGCTAAAGCTCAAAAAGGTAAAGGTAAACCAAAACTACAAGCTGTATTTACTCACCCAAATACTCCTATTAAATGTGGTGGTGCTCCTAAGAAAATCATGTATCTTACAAACGCTCGTTTAGAAGAAGCTGGTGTTAGAGATGAAGTTGAACTTACTTTCTATCCAAATGGTGGAAAAATGTTCGGTGTACCTGAATACCACGAAGCTATCTTACAACAGTACAAAGATAGAGGTTTCAAATGGAACTATGCTCACAACTTAACTGAGATAGACACAGAAGCTAAAATAGCTACATTCAACCATCACTGGAAAGAGAAAGGTGCTTGGGATGAAGATTTAGAAGAGTATGGAATCGAGTTAAAAAGTGAAAAAGTTGAAGTAAAATATGACTTTATCCATGTAACTCCACCTATGAAAGCTCCAGATGTTGTAGCTAACTCTAAAGTTGGTTCAGGTAAAGGTTGGGTACCAGTTAAGAAAGAGACTCTTCAACATGTTAAATTCAAAAATATATTTTGTTTAGGTGATGTTGTTGCTGTACCTATGGGTAAAACTGGTGGATCTGCTCGTAAACAATACAAAGTTGTTGTAAACAATGTTATCTCTAACCTAGAAGGTAACGAAAAAGCTATTGAGACTAATACTAAATATGCTGGATATACTGTATGTCCACTTATCACTAGTATCGGTACAGTTATGCTTGCTGAGTTTAACTGGACTAAGAAACCAACTCCAATGGTTCCTCTTGACCCAACACAAGAGAGATGGATTTGGTGGTTATTAAAAGTTTACGCACTTAAACCAATGACAGTTATCGGTATGCTTGGCGGAAGAGCTTAACCACAAATCAACCCCCCCCTAAAGCTATAAAAAACAAAGTTTATTGTAGCTTTAGAGATTTTAATATATTAGGAGAACAAAATGATAAAACAAATAAGTACAATTGCACTAGCATCAGTAGCTTTCATAGCACTTACTGCTTGTAGTGGTGAGAAAAAAGCTCCAGCAGCTAAAACATACAAATATACAACAATAGAAGTTTATGAGAAATCATGTACTAAATGTCATGGTGCTAATGGTGAGGGTAACCCTGCTAAAAAAACACCTGCATTAAATGATAGAACTGCTGGTGAAATGGCTCAAGATCTTTATGATGTTAAAAATGGTGGAACTAACCAGTCTTCTGGAACAGATCACGAAATCATGGAACACAACATGCAAAAGCTTCTTGATAAAGGTTACGATTATGATGTAAACTCTATGGCTGAGTATATGTCAAAATTAGGTAAAAAATAGTCACTTTTTTAAAAAGATAGATATTATATCTATCTTTTTTCATTTCTAATATTTAATATGATAAAATAAGTTATATTAAATATTAGGAATAATAATTGAACAAAAGAAAAGATCAAGTTTTTGTATGGCCCATCTACACAAGAATTATTCACTGGTTAATCGCTTTTTCTTTCACCCTCGCTTTTATATTTTCACTCAAAGAAAACTTACTTAATCTCCATGTTGCTGTTGGTATTATTTTTGGACTAATGTTAGTTTATAGAATCATTTGGGGTTTTATAGGTTCACAATATGCAAGATTCTCAACTTTTAAACTCGCACCATCAAAACTAAAATTTTATTTTGTTGAAAAAGTACAAAATCGTTGGAGAGAGATTCCAGCAGGTCACAATCCAGCATCTAGTTGGTTTACCCTTATTGTCCTGTTTTTAGGTTCTATCATCTCTATCTCAGGTCTTTTACTTTATGGTGTTGCTGAGGGGAAAGGGTATCTAGGGTTTTTAAATGATGAATATTATATGTATATGGATACTCTATTTGATATACATATATATGCATCATATACTCTATTAGTTTGGACTATTATCCACATATCAGGTGTTTTAGTTGAGCAGTTTTATCATAAAACAAGTATGGTATTTGCGATGATTAGTGGATATAAAAAAGCTAAGGGGGAAGATTCTAAAGTTGGAAAATACAAAAGTGGCATCGCATATTTTTTCATAATCCTATCACTAATGGTGTTTTTTGTATCAATAGATGGTAGAAATAACCCTTTTGTTATAAGTAAATATAGCCAGATTGATTATAAACATGAATCTTTTACATACTATACAGAGTGTGGAGCTTGCCATAAGCCATATCCACCTTTTATGTTGCCGAAAAGTTCATGGACTAGAATCCAAAACGATTTATCTAATCACTTTGGTGAAGAGATCTCACCAACTATGAAGAAAGGTGAAAATAGAATCTCCTTAAATGACCAAACTGTAATATTTAACTACCTAATGAAACATAGTGCCGATAAAAGTACAAGAGAAATTTCTGTAAAAGTTATGCAATCATTAGATGGAGCAAGAGGGAGAAAATCTATAACAAAAATTAAATATTGGAAAGAGGTTCACGCCCATATCCCCATAGAGGTATTTAAATCTGATAAAGTAAAAAGAAAAGCCAACTGTTTTGCTTGTCATAAAAATTTTGAAAAGGGTATCTTAGAAGATATAGATATACAAATACCAAGATAAGTTTTTATTAAAGGCACCTCTAAAGAATATAATTTATAGTTATTAATAAAATTTGATAAAGTTATTTGTAAGATTAATTAAACTACAATGTTCTTATCTATAATTCTTTTTTAAGTAATAATTAAGCTTACTAGAGATTATTTTAGAAAAATTACTAGGAGGTATTGCTTATGGGAGTAGAGATTTCAAGAAGAAAATTTCTTCAAGGAACAGTAGCTATGAGTGTTGTTGGTGCAACAGCCGCTACTAATCTTTTATCAAGTGATCATGGTTCAAGTGTAAAAGCAGGAGCTGTTTCATTTCACAACACAAAAACAGGAACTGGTGAATCTCATGATGTAGCTACTTTATGTGAGATGTGTGTTAATAAATGTGCTGCATTAGCAAGAGTTGAAGATGGGGTAGTTACAAAACTAAACCCAAATCCAATGTTTCCAAAATCTAAAAATATGTTATGTGCTAGAGGAAATGCAGGAATTCAAGCACTTTATGACCCAGATAGATTAAAATACCCTATGATTAGAATCGGTGAAAAGGGTGAGGGTAAATTTAAAAGAGTTACTTGGGATGAAGCATATAGTGCGATTCTTAACGGTACTGATAAATTTCCGGGTCTTGCTAAGATTTTAGAAGAGGAGGAAGACAACCGTTCATCTATGCTATTTTGTGCTGGTGAAGGGATGGCTGAACATACATTTAAACAGTTTTACCAAGCATTTGGTTCTGCAAACTGGTTAAACCACGCTTCTATCTGTCTTCAAACTGTTGCATCAGGTTATGGTGTTACAATTGGTCAATATCCACAAGCTGACCTAGAAAATGCTGAATATGTAATTATGGCGGGTGCAAATAGAGCTGAAGCAATCGTGACTCCTGATACGATGGATATGTTTAAGAGAACTAAAGGTCGTGGTGCAAAGATGATTTGTATAGACCCTCGTTTTACAAATACAGCTGCAAAATCTGATAAATGGTTAGCAATAAAACCTGGTACTGACTTAGCTTTTGTACTTGCTCTTACTTATGTAACACTCACTGAAGATTTACAAAATGATGACTATATCTCTAAACACTTCAATAGTTATGAAGAGTATAAAAATAGTGTAATAGAAAATAAATATACTCCTGAATGGGCTGAGCCTATCACTGGAATCAAAGCAAAAGATATCTACACTATCGCTAGAGAGTTTGCAGCAGCAGCTCCAAAAGCTGTTTACTATCCAGGTAGAAGATCTACATTTGCTAAAAATGATTTCCAACTTCGTCGTGCAATGGCAATTTTCCAAGCACTTCATGGTGGAATTGATACTGAGGGCGGACTCATTTTTGGTTCTAAACTACCTCTTAAAGAGCATGAAGGTCTTGCACCACTATATGAAAAAGCTCAAGCTAGAGCTATTGTTAAAAGTACAGATTCTAAAGGTAAGCAGGGTTATGATGATTGTGCTGTTGTTTCTGGTGGTGGTTCTTGGATCGGTTGGAGAAACCGTTTCTTAGAGGATAAGATGCCATATAAAGTTAGAGGGATGTTCTGTTACAAGCACAACCCAATGATGAATATGCCAAACACTCAAAAAACTGCTGAGATGCTTAAAAAAATGGAGCTAGTAGTTACTATCGATACAATGCCTAGTGATACAGTAATGTATGCAGATGTTGTGCTTCCTGAGTGTACTTACTTAGAGAGAACTGACCCTATTAAAACTTTTGGTGGTGTTGAACCATCTTTTGCTGTTCGTAATAAAGTAATAGACCCAATGTTTGAGACTAAACCAGTTATGGATATTATGAAAGGTTTAACAACTAAAATCTCTAAACCTCTGTTTGAGATATCTAAGAAATTTGATGAAGAGATTCAAGATGCTATTGAAGATGATGGTGAAGAGGAAACTTATGCGGAGTTTGATTTGACTCTTCCTTTTATTCATACTCAAGAGGAGCTAAATCATCATGCAGTTGCTATGTATATTGGTGCTGCCGAGAAACTTCATCATGATGGTGTGTTTTATCCAAAACAAGATGAATACTACAAACAACTTTCAGTAAATGAATTTCAGTACTACCCTGAGAAGAAAAAATATTACTCTGTAAGAGGTGGTAAACCAAAAACTCCATCTGGAAAAATTGAGTGTGTAATCGCCTCTTTTGCTAAAAAGGGTATCGACCCTATGCCGGTTTGGAGAGATGAATATGAGTTTAGTGTACCAAAAGGTAAATTTAAACTTCTTACAGGTCGTCACGCTCAGTTTACACAAACTGGAACTGCAAACAATGCAATGCTTAGAGACCTTATGCCTGAAAACTTTATTTGGATTAACAAAAGAGTTGCAGCAGAAAAAGGGATTAAGTTCGCTGATATGATTGAAGTGAGTTCAAGTATCGGTTCAACTCAGCTAAAAGCATACCCAACAGAAAAAATTGCTCCTGATCAAGTTTTCTTTATCCACGGTTTTGGTGAAGAGAGTGAAGAGTTAACATGGGCATATAAAAATGGTGGAAACGATAACAAAATTATCGAAGATATTATTGAACCTGTTTATGGTGCTGCAGCAATGCATGAAACAAATGTTGAAATAAGAAAGGTGTAATTTATGGCTAGATATGGAATGGCACTTGATTACAAAAGTTGTATCAATTGTAAAGCATGTGAAACAGCATGTAAAGAGGAAAATGGAATACTCATGGGTGCTGATAAGCACAGAATCTGGGTAGGAACTGGTGAGATAGAGGGTCAATACCCTTTACTTGACCTTACTTCAAACGCTTTTCATCCATCACAATGTCAACATTGTGATGATGCTCCTTGTGAAGATGTATGTCCAACACAGGCAACATATACAGATGAGAATGGTGTAGTTAGAGTAGATGCAGAGAAATGTATTTTATGTACTTACTGTATGAATGCTTGTCCTTATGATGCAAGATATATTGAAGATCGTGGAATGACGGTTGATAAATGTAACTTCTGTACAGATACTAGATTAGCAAGAGGTGAGACAACAACAGCTTGTCAAAATACTTGTCCTACTAAAGTAAGAATCTTCGGTGATCTTGATGATCCAAACAGTGAAATTAGTGAAGTGTTAAGAGTTAGAGATCATTACTCTCTTAAAACTCATCTTGGTACTAATCCAAAACTTTTTTACCTAACATAAGGGGGATATAATGAAAATAGGTCCAATTAATATTCCATTTAGAGAAGATTTTTCTGTTAAATCACTTTTTGGTTTTGAAAAAACTCCAACAAATATGCTTCTAGCTGTTGTAATAGTAGCTTTACTAGCTGTATTTGTTGTAGGAATCGCAGGTTTTTTAATGCATGGTCACCATGCTTATGCAGTAACACGGGAGCATCCTTGGGGATTGTTACTTGCTGTATATATCTTTTTTGTTGTTAGTTCTACTGGTTTATGTATCATCGGTTCACTTGGTGATGTGTTTGGTTTTAAAGACTATATGCTTATCTCAAAAAGAGCTATTTTTGGCTCAATCGTAACTATTTTAGCTGGTTTTGCTGTTATCGCTTTTGAGATTGGTCACCCAATCACAATGCTTATATATAATGTATTAAGCCCAGGTTTAACTTCTGCTATCTGGTGGATGGGTACACTGTATGGAATCTACTTAACTTTTATGATTGTTGAGTTTTATTTCCTTTTAAATGGTGATATGAAAAAAGCTAA
>JAYEKJ010000170.1:0-7723 GCA_034660975.1 Campylobacterota bacterium | reverse complement strand
ATTTAAATGTATGGTTTTTAATGGGGATTGGTATAAGTAAGAGACCATAATTAAATCAAACCATTATGTCTAGTTTAAACTTGGTAAACTTTTTTGGTTCTATCTCTGTATCTTCCTCTTCATTCTCTTGTTTTTTATCTCTTTTAGTCTCTTGATCTGCTTCGTTTTTAGTATGCTCCCTATCTGGGTCAATCTCATGATTCTCCTCTGCTGGGCGAACCTCTAAAACTTTCTCATCTTTCTCATTAACACTAGCCTGTGCTACCATATTTTGAAAATCAACACGATTATTATGAGCGTTTTGTATAGCTGATGTATTTACTGTCATCTGATTCACTAAGATAGTATTTCCAATTCCACTAACTGACATAAGAGATCCTTTGATTTATATATTGGTGTCTATCTCTATGGTTTTGTATTTATTATAAAGTACATTCGCACCACTTTGGATAGTTACTTCTCTTCTTGGGGTATAATCGACCAAATATCTATCTTTTGAAGTTGTTGTAAAATCGACACATAGTCTTGCTGCACTCTCTATGATATGCAAAGGTAAGTTTTGTTTATCAGTTCCTATAATTACATGAGCTGATGGTCTATCTTTCATATGAATCCAAATATCTTTAGCTCTTGCATTTTTTAGAACTTCTATGTTGCCTTTTTCATTTTTTCCAAGTTGCACCTTATAACCCTCTACCCAAAAAACCTCAATAGAATCGTTAACTTTGATTTTTTTACCTTGAACTCTTTTAGGAAATAGAAGTGAAATTTTTGCAACATTTGTTGCATCTTGAACACTGTTTATAAAAAGTTTAATATGCTCAATCTTTGAAGATAAAGAATCTTTTTCAATGTGTAAGTTTTTAGCTTTTTGTTTAGCTTTTTTACTTTTAGAGAATAGAGAATTTGAGATCTGTGCGACAGTTGGAAATGGTTTTGGAAGGGAAATTTCTACCTCACTACCATCATAGTCAGCTAGTTTTAAAAGAGTTGTATATGGCTTTATCTTATGCATATTTGATAAAATGAGATTCCCATGATGCTCGGCAACTCCAGCTTCATCAAATAATTTTTTTTCATTTTCTAAAGAATCATAAAGTTTTTGTAGTTTTTTGAGTTTTTTATTTAACAAAGAGATTTTTTGTTTTTTAAGTGATTCTAGTTTAGAGTTTTGTTCCTTCTCATATACATCATATAAAAACTGCTCTACATCATCAATGGGGTACTCTTTGGCTACAAATGGAGCATTTGGAATCTCAAGCAACTTTTGAGAAACTCTAACTTCACGAAAAGATGAGAACAGATCAACATGACGAAGAGCTTCAAGTACAATATTGTTTTCATCTAAGATAATAGCGTTTGTATATTTTCCTGTAAACTCTATTTGAAGATAAGTTGTCTCCTCTTTATAAGCTGAGGCTAAAGATGTTTTAAAACGAACTATTTTATCATCATTTAAAAGCTCTACACTCAAAATCTTTGAACGGTTGAATTTTTTTGCGAGAACAACATCAAAAGGGGCATTATAAACTTTTGAACGGGGATAAGATGGGCATTTAAAAATATTTGAGTTTGAGCGTTGCATATTAAAATACAACTCATCATTTTTATTAAAGGCTATTTTTATAATGCTATCTGAGACCCTATAAATTGCCGAAATTTTACTGAATTTTTGTAGGTAAGTTGTTATTTGTTTTAAGTGTGATAGTTTCATGATGGTATTTTAACTAAATATCAAAGTCAATTACTTCACATCTTAAAGTTTTTGCTTGAGCGTTGATATAACCCATAGTTAAATTGTTAAATAATCTACTACTATTACTTTTTACTGTATCATCAACTCTTTTATAATTTGTACCAATTTTAACATTATCACTAGCATAATAGTCACA
This sequence comes from Campylobacterota bacterium, assembly GCA_034660975.1. Lineage (GTDB taxonomy): Bacteria > Campylobacterota > Campylobacteria > Campylobacterales > Sulfurimonadaceae > Sulfurimonas. The sequence continues at coordinate 5,831 of JAYEKJ010000170.1, read as the reverse complement.
TTTTATTTTTATATTTTTTATACTGTAATTGCTCTCATTTTTAATTATAAAACTCATGTTAAAGTAATTTCCAAGACCACTTTTATTCCACCCTTTTTTAGTGATTGATATAGATTCTTTTATCTCCTCTTTGAGTGTTGGAGTATCTAATAAAATTACTATCGTTGTAATGATTACTAGTAGGAAGAACCAAGTTTTTTTTGAAGTGTATTCTCCACATTTAGGACAAAACAGACTATTTTTATTTATTATTTTTTCACAACTTTTACACTTAATCATATCCATATTTTATCTCTTTTATTAAACTTCTTCCAAAATAGTATAATATCCAAAACTATTTTATAAAAGCCACTTTTTAATCCAATACGACAAAACATAAAGACCCCAAACATGCTGTTTAAAACTCCCTTTTGAAGCTATTTGTATATACTCATCCAACTTCTCTCGTTTAAACATCCCTGTTTGTTCATTCACCTCTTTTATAAGTTCTATTTTTTGAGAGTTTACAAGATACTCCATATAAGGATTTGCAAACCCTTTTTTCTTTCTTGTTAAGATTTTTTCATTTAAACGAGGTTTTGTAATAGATTTTAAAAGGGATTTTGTAACTCCATCTTCATATCTTAGATTTGGGGCTATCTCAAATATTTTAGATGCAAGTTTATGATCTAAAAAAGGTGTTCGTGATTCTATCCCATGAGCCATACTTACACGGTCTAGTTTTGTTAAAAAATGCTCAGCTTGAAAAAGATTAAGGTCTATGTAGCTGTACCAAATAGATGGGTCACTATGCTTAGAGTTCTCAAACCTATCTCTATATGGCTTGAGATATTTTAAAGATTCATTATCTTTTACATTTCTTCTCATAAGATTATTTTTTTGTAGGTCTGTAAATTTATCACCCGATGTTCTAAACAGAAGTGTATCATCAAAGATTCTTTTGTACCACTCCCATTCACGATTCATAGAAAAATTTGCACGGAAATATTTTTTGAGCCAGTTTTTATGGGCTAAGTTTGAGGCTGATTCTATATCGAGATATTCAAAATATTGCCTATACCCTAAAAACAACTCATCACTCCCCTCACCACTTAAAACAACTTTATACCCATCTTTTTTAATTTGCTCAAAAAGTAGGTAAAGTGGAACTGATGCAGGGTCGTTTAAAGGCTCATCAAGGGTATCAAACACACTATCCATCGCAGCTATAAAATCATCTTGTGAAATCTCAACTTCTTTGTTGTTGATTCCTAAAAACTCGGCTGTCTCTTTTGCATTACCCCTCTCATCATACTTTTTAAACTCTTTATACCCTAGAGTGTATGTGTTGAGATTTATCCCATTTTTTAAAGCATAAGCGTTTATGGTTGCACTATCGATTCCACCTGAGAGGAGTGATGCCATCTCTACATCAGAAGCTAATCTCATACTGATAGATTCATCTAAAAGTTTCTCTAAGGAGTAGATAGCCTCATCTCTATCTGTAATGATATTAGGTGTAGAATCTAGAAGGTCAAAGTATCTTTTAACTTCTACTTTTTTATCTTTATAGCTTAAAAATTCACCAGCTCCAAGTTTGTTGATTCCTTTAAAAAAAGTATGGGGTGGAGTGGGGGCTAAAAAAGAGAGATAACTCATAAGTGCATCTTGATTCAACTCATGTTTTTTAAGAAACGGCGTAAGTGCTTTTATCTCAGAGCTAAATATAAAACTATTTTGCTCATGCATAAAAAAAACTGGCTTTTTGCCAAGTCTATCACGAAATAGATAAAGTGTATCATCATCAATAAGAGCGATAGCAAACATCCCACGAAGATGTGAAATAAAATCAACACCCCATTTGAGATAAGATGCGATAATAACCTCAGAATCACTAGAAGTTTTAAAATCATATTCTAACTCTTTTTTTAACTCTTTAAAGTTGTATATCTCTCCGTTAAAAGAGAGCAGAATATTTTTGTGTTTCATAGGTTGATGGGATCGACTATCTGTATCTAAAATACTAAGTCGTTGATGTGCAAAAAATAGATTTTGAGATTGGATAATCCCACAATTATCCTCCCCTCTATGTGCAATTTTAGATAAAGCAGATTTTGCTTTTCTCTCATCATATTCACCAATAATACCGAAGATACCACACATTATTTATCTCTATCCTCATGAAAAAAACCCACAGTGATATCACCTTCAAGGTAGTCATCTCTAAAAACAAGCTCTTTGACACCTAAACCTTTAGCTATATCTTTTATCGCTTGTGTTGTGAGATAGTTATAAGTTTCAGATTCTTCCTCACCATGGAGTATGTTAAATATAAAACCAATCTCTGAAGATTCAAAACAGTTTCGTATAAAAAGGTGGGTTTCAAACTCATCTAGTACATTCATCGCTCCACTACATATATAGTATGATGTTTTTGGTAGTTCATCTATACATATATCTGCCATGATAATTTCACAGCCTGTTTTTTCACTTGCGATTGAGTACATATCAAGTAAAGAATCTATACCGATGTACTCTTTGGGGGTTTTATTTTTTTTTTGCATATAAAAATAAAAATCTCCAAAACCACAACCAGCATCACCGATAGTTATAGAATCCAAGTTGTTTGGCAACATATCAAGAATTACATCAAATCTGATATTTTGTGTCTCTTTAGAGTGCCAGTTTAGACCTTTGGCTGTTGTTCCATGTACCTCTATGGCAGATGTATAAAATTTCTCACTATCGATCCGTGGCATAACTCTCACTTTTTAATGAAATTATATCTTCAATTTATGTATCAGAAGTAAAAATAATTGATTATAAATCTTTGTGTTATAATGGAGTAGATAGTGTTTTATAGCATTTGGAGGTGTTGTTGTATGAAAAAAAAAGAATTAGAGGTCTTAAAGTTATATGAGATACCAATAGATACATTGTCCATGAATGTTGCTGTTTATCGTAAGCTTAATGATGATTTTATCATTGTAGATTTTAACAAATCAGCACAGATAACAGAAGATCTAAATAAAGAGGATATTGTTGGCAAACAGCTTACTAAAATCTTTCCACAAGTGAAAGAGTTTGGTCTTTTTGATGTACTAGAAGATGTTTATAAAAGTGGTGGTCATGAAGTTTTTGACTTGAAATTTTATGAAGATAATCGCATTAGTGGTTGGCGAAAAAATGAAGTTATAAAACTACCAAATGGTGATGTGATGGCTATTTATGAAGACCTTACTAAAGAGAAACAATATGAAGAAAGTTTAGAAAAACTAAATAATTTCATTGATAATTCCCAGACCATTGTATTTTTTTGGAAACCTCAAAAACATTGGCCTGTTGAGTATGTCTCTGGTAATATCTCCGATTGGGGATATTCTAAAGAGGATTTTTTATCTCAAAAATTATATTATGAAGATATCATCTATCATGAAGATATTCAGATGGTACGAGATGAGGTGGAGCAGTTTACTAAAAATGGCAATGAGAAGTTTGCTCAGACCTATCGTATTGTAACTGCTGAGAAATCTATTCGTTGGATTGATGATAGAACTATTATTGAGAGAGATTCCAAAGGGAAAACTATTAAATATCTTGGAACCTTAGTAGATATAACAGATAGGAAAGAGATAGAGTTAAAACTCAAAGAGAGTGAGGAGTATTTTAGAGGTGTTGCTGAGTGTTCCTTAATGGGAATATTTATCTATACGGATTGTTTTGTTTATGCGAATCAGGCACTTTGTGACATGGCAGGTTATAGTTATGAAGAGTTTATGAAAATAAGACCATGGGAATTAACGAAAGAACCTTATCGCTCAGCGATGAAAAAAGCGATGCTTAAAAGAGTTGCTGGTGAAAGATTTCCTAAAAATTATAATGATATTGAATTTACTATTAAAAATGGTGATGTTAGAACCACTAGAATAATGACAGAAACAATAAAGTATAAAGGTGGATATGCAGGACTTGGCACACTTGTAGATATCACAGATATAACACAAACAAAGCGAAAATTAAAAATGTTAGCACAGGCAGTTGAACAAACTGATGAGTTAATTATGATAACTGATAGCAAGGGAATTGTTACTTATGTCAATGATGCTTATGTTGCTCATAGTGGGTATAGACATAGTGAACTTATAGGAAAAAGTCCAAATGTTGTTAAATCAGATAAACATAATCATCACTTTTTTAAAGAGTTATGGGAAACGGTTTTAGCTGGTAAAACTTATACCAACACAATTACAAATAGAAAAAAAGACAATCAACTATATTATGAAGATGTAACGATAACTCCAATTTTTAATGATAATAATGTCATTGTAAACTTTATCTCAACAGGTAGAGATATTACAGAGCGTATAAAAATGGAGGAGAAACTTCAACTCTTAGCTACAACAGATAGTTTAACTGGTATCTATAATCGTTATCGTGGTCATGAGATATTAGATGTAGAAGTGGATAAAGCTTATCGTTATGGAGATTCTTTAGCAGTTCTTATGTTTGATATAGATTATTTTAAAAAGGTCAATGACAACCATGGGCATGATGTTGGTGATTATGTATTAAAAAGGTTGACAGCGTTAGTATCAAAACATATGCGAAAAAGTGATGCTTTTATAAGATGGGGTGGTGAGGAGTTTATAATCATCTCAGCACATCTTGATAAGAAAAAAGCTATCGATTTTGCCCAAAAACTAAGAATTGCTATCGCCTCTTATAAATTTGATTTAGATATGAAGATAACGGTAAGTTTTGGAGTTACTGTATTTAAAACTAATGACACAAAAGAGAGAATTTTAAAACGGGTAGATGATGCTTTATTTGAGGCAAAAGATTCTGGTCGTAATTGTATGAGGTATCTATGAGGGTAGCAGTAGTTGGTTTAGGTGGTGTTGGTGGATATATTTGTGCATCTTTAGCAAAAAGTGCTTGTGTCGTTGTAGGTTTTGCAAGGGGTAAACATCTTAAAAAAATTCAAGAGAATGGATTAGAGATAGTTGAAGATTCTTCGTCTTGGAATATGCAAATCGATGCAAAAGAGTTAGATGATTCTAGTGGCTATTTTGATCTGGTGCTTTTTTGTGTGAAGAGTTATGACCTTAGAGATGCTTATGAAAAAATCTCTTCAAATATAGATTCTAAAAGTGTAATTCTAAGTTTCTCAAATGGTGTAAATAACGGCGATATTTTAAGAGAACTTAGTGATTCAATTGTTTTAGATGGGTGTGTTTATATTTTATCTCATGTTGAAGAATCTGGAGTTATACGAAAAAAAGGTAAAGTTTTTGCTACTGTTTTTGGTGGAGAGGAAAAAGCTACACAAAAACTCTCACAAATCTTTGAAGATTCTAATTTAAGATATAAAACTCCAAGTGATATAAAGAGTGCTATTTGGAAAAAGTATATATTTATTTCAGCATTTGCAACTATCACATCTTACTATGATAAAAGTATAGGTTTTATTTATGAGAATCATAAAGATGAGGTAAAAACTCTTTTAGAGGAGATTGCAGATGTAGCTCAAGCTAAAGGGATAGAGATTTTTGGAGAGGTTGAAAAATCATTACAAACAGCATCCAAAGTCCCTTATGATTCATCAACATCAATGCACTTGGATTTTCTTCATCACAAAAGAGTTGAGTTAGATGGTTTGAGTAAATATGTGATAGATGAGGGTGAAAAATATGGGGTAGAGACACCATTAATGCAAAAAATGTATAAGAGTTTAGATTCTAAAAGGCTTAATTTTTAAATATAAAAATATTAAGCTAAAAAAGTAAAAGTTTATTTAGAGATAATTTCATAAAAAGATAGGGATTTACTTATGAAAAAAGAGAGATTAGTTT
>JAYEKJ010000169.1:0-1530 GCA_034660975.1 Campylobacterota bacterium | reverse complement strand
TTGATATATTATTCAGTTTAGTTATTGTAATATTTGTCAAAATGGTATTTTATCCCTTATAGGTAGAGGAGTTTTTCTTGTTCGTTCGTATATTTTTACTTCTGTTTTTTTATCTCCAGTTTGCATCTGCTAATTTGATTGTTACTGATTCCACATCTAAATATACAGATTTTTCTATATCATATTTTTTTGATGAAACAGATTCTATGGATATTGAAGATGTAAGCAAGACTCACTTTACACAAAATATACCAAGCCAATTTACTTTGGGTTATCATGATAAAAATATTTGGTTTAAGATAAAGATAAAAAATACAAGTGAAACAAACAGTTTTGTACTACAATTCACAGAACCATTTTGGAATAAATTTAATCTTTACCAACAAACATCAAATGGCTATCTAAAACAAGAAGCTGGTCTTTTATCACCCCTTAAAAAGCGTGAGATAGAGGATGCAAGTCCAGCCTTTGCTATAACCATAAATAAAGGTGAGATAAAAACTTTATATATAAATGGGCAAACTGTTAATGGCTATCTTGGGGCTTTTAATCTATATACTGCTAAAGAGTTTTTTAGACCAAGTCGCATCACTTTAAATACATTTTATCAATTATACTCAGGTATATTACTTATTATTATCATATTAAATTTTTTACTTCTTATTGAGATGAGAGAACGCATATATGCCTATTATATAGGATATGTTAGTGCTTATATAATTTTTGTAAGTATGTTTAGCAGTAGTTACCTATACTTAGGTTTTAGTGGATGGAACCATGGACTTCATACTATGGGTTCCATTGTACTGATGTTTTTGTCCTTATTTTCTGGGGCTTTTCTTGAACTTGATAAATACTTTCCAAAAATAGATAGGCTATTTAAACTAATAACTATGATTTTTATCATTTTTGCTGTTTTAATGAACTTTAATATACCAAACTTTACTCTAATCTTTAATATTTTTGCTTTCATTTTCATGACATTACTTTTAATCATGGCTATTAAAACTTGGCAACTTGGTAAAATCAAAACAAAATATTATCTATATGCATTGATTATCTATATGCCTACTATGGGGATGATGGCACTTACTTTTAATGCTTTTGTAGGAAATAATGACTTCACTAGATATAGCTTTTTACTAGGAGCATTGATTGAGCTTATATTTTTCTCTCTTATATTAGCAAGTAGATTCCATGTTGCTAAATATGACAAAATTCGCTTTCAAAAAAAGCTATTGCTTGTAAAACAGAAAAATGAAGAGTACTTAAAAGAGGAGATAAAGAAACAACACAGTGAGCTTGAAAAACAAAGTACCTTATTGATACAACAATCCCGTCAAGCCCAAATGGGGGAGATGATAAGTATGATAGCTCATCAATGGAGACAACCTCTTAGTGCAATCTCTGCAACATCTGGGAATATGCAAGTTAAAATAATATTAGAAGATTTTGACCTATCAAAAGAAGAGGATAGAGATAAATGTTCACAATACTTCTTGAATAAGCTAGAAAATATTGATGGTTTTG
>JAYEKJ010000168.1:0-7841 GCA_034660975.1 Campylobacterota bacterium | reverse complement strand
GGGGTAAAACTTCATATTTCAACAATATTGGAATATCTATGAAGAAAAACCCATTATTAAAAGAAAAAATAGCTATGATTGACTCAAAGCTAGGTTTTCTATTTAAAACAGATATTCCAGAGCTATTGAAGTATCTTGCAAATCTATTTCCTTTAGAGGACATGGTTAAGTTTGGTATTTTAAACAATGCACTAGATAAAACTCCTTATAGTTTCCGTCAAAGTGTAGAGGAGGGCTTAATTGTCATCCCTAACTTTGATATGCATACAAATATGTGTACAGGTATTAAATATCGTAAGACTAAGCTTAAAAGCTGGGTTGATAAAAATACCAAAGAGACTGTAAGAGATACCAATAAAGAGCCAGAATTCTCTTATAAGAGAATTGCTAATCCTCTTCCATATTATTTAACAAGAGAGGCACTACTAAATAAATTTATAACTTTTCGATTTTTCGAAGGGCAAAAAGATTTACACAGTATGCCTTTAAAAGACGGAGTTTGCGATGTTGCGATTCCCGGTGTTAATGGTATTAGTGAAGAGATGCTAGGACTCTTTAGAGGTAGATTAGTTGAGTTGTTCTATGACCAAGATAAAGCTGGTCAAGATGGTGCAATGAAAATTAAACTACTTTTAGAAAAAGCAGGTGCATATGTTATTAATCATACATGGGATATTAATCTCGGTGCAGATATTAATGATGTATTGCAAGCTGGAAATATAAGTAAAATATAAAATAATTAGTTGCTCATAAGTCAGAAAAAAGTACAAGGAGAAATAATTAGAGATGCTGGACTTGCTTCACTTGTAAACTTTATGTACACAAGTGACAAGACAATATATGAATTCATTTTGGTTGCTATATCTTTTTTAGGTATAATAATTGGAGTAATACTAAAAGAAGGAGTTGATAATGAGTGGAACAATAATTAATTTAATAATTCTTATCCCATTAGTACTATTTGGCTTATATCAAATTGGTAAAAGCGAATCAAATAGCAAGACTCTAAAGCATTAAAAATTAAACCTCTTTAAGCTTTCAAAAGACATACTAGAGCCAAAGAAAGTTTAAATAAATAAAAAATCCCCCATTTAAATAGCACTGTTGCTTTTTAAAACTGATTAAGTTCAGAGGAATTATTAATTTAAAAAATAAATTGACAAAAACAATTATTGAATGTATAATTGGAAATAAAAAAAGGAGTCTAAAATGACTGCTAAAATAACAATTTCTACTACAGTAGATAAAGCAAACTTATTAACACATCTTTCAGAAGAATTAGGTGTTAAGAAAAATGAAATATTTAACAAGGCAATAAGCTATTATGCAGATATGGTTGAGACTTCTATCATAAATAAAAGACTTAATGAGATTAACAATAGCGAAGCCAAAATATTAACATTGGAAGAGTTTGATAAGGCTACAGAATGATAGTAGAATTACATCAGCATGTAGTTAATGATTTGATGCTTATAGAAGATAGTGTATTAAGAATACAAATAAAAAAAGTTCTTAAAAAAGGTTTTTATAATCTTGCTACACCATCACCGAAATATCCAAATTTATATAGCTACAAAACCAATACTGATGTGGAAATTTTATTTATTAAAAATAAATTATCTATATTGGTTGTATCAATTCAACAGAAATAAAACCCCCTAAATAACTTCAAATTGTTAAATTTTTAACACTGATTAGGTTCAGAGGGATTTTTAATGTCAAAAAATAAGTAAAAAGCTCATGCAAGAGTTTTTAACCACTTAGGTAACACTAAGTATGGCTAGGAACTCTTTATGAGCTTCCTATGTCTATTAACTAGTCAAAAAGGACTTATATTATGAATACTCAAACAACACAAAACTTTACATCAAATGAACTCACAAAAGTGTTTAATCATTTTTTAAACCAAAACAATCAAAATTCTTATAGTTGGAATTTATCAACAGATAAAAAGGCAATTATAGGAACAAAAAAATTGTATGTGGCAGAGCTTAGAGATGGAAGTTTTAAATCAAAAATAAAAGAAAGAATGTATAAAATAGTTAGAACTCCAAGGAATACAAATGTTTCATTTTTTGCCGAAAGAATACTAACTGTAATATCTTAAATTAATATATTTTAAAAACAAGGCAATAGCCACATAAAGATTATATCTTAGTGGCTATTGCTACTCCTATATTCTCTTTTTAGTGGCTATTAATTACTAATCGTATTTACTACGATTTATGCTAGCAGCATAAGGAGATTACTATGGGTGCTTATTTATATTACAAAACAACACAAAAGAGTCAATCAGATAGAGTAAATGATTTTTTAGAAGCAAATGAGCTTAATAAAATATTAGATACAGAATCTATATGGTTGATAGATTACAAACACCTTGAGTGGGTAAAAGAAAATAATTCTGATTTATTGGAATGGGAATCTGAAAAACTCGGAAAGGGAGATATTAAAACATCTGGTATCGATAGTAGAAGTAAGTTGTCTGAAGAAGATGTACTAGAGATGCAAACAAAAGTATTTGAAGCTCTTAATGAAAATTTCGAGATGAAATATTTTGCAGATTCGTGTGCATTCACTAAAGAAGAAAATTACTTCTCTATTGAACAGATGAAAAGAATCACTAATAATGGTGAATTTCTATCTGGTAAATCGGCAAAAAGTGATAGAGCAAGAAGCAAATATAAGCTTTTGTTACCACTTCTTGAAGAACCAGAGGAGATAATCTTTGATATATCTAATATCAAAGAAAATGATGAAGTCATCATTAATAAAATTAGCTATACGGTACATAAATCTTTTTCAGGTAGTCTATATGTTAAATATAGATTAAACGGGTTGTCTAGTGTTACTTTATCAGAGATAGCACCACTTATTACAGAACATAGAAAGTTTGTACATAAGATGAGATACGATGGTGCTGTTGCAGATATAGAAGCTTGCATCATTGATGAAGGTACATTGATTTACCACGAAAGCGTTGGAACTGAGAATATGGTTAAGGCTATAACATCAGTAATCATGCAAGGAAGGGTAACAATGAATGATCATACTATTGATGCATCGTTCGGCTATTTCACGGTCAATAAGGCTGGAAACAAGCGAAAAGTTATCCCTTTGGATAATGGATTAGCTCATGCTATTACTTATCATTCTCCATCAATTACTGATGCTGGCTTCAGTGTTTTAATTGGTAGAGATAAAGATGAATTAATAGAGCAATTTTCGTCTTGGTTAGAAAATACAAATTTTTTACCATATCCTCATAATCTTGTAAAAGAGATTTACAATGAGATGAAAGATAGAGAGTTGTTAAATGACTTAGAAAGTTATGGAATTTTAGCTGTAAAAATTGATGAATTAGTTTTAGATGATGAAGCTTTGCTTCTGCAGGAGCTAATTATTGATGTATGTAGAGATAATGGTTTAATATCATCTAGTGCTAAACCGATAAGACCTCAAGCTCCATTACCACAAAGTAAATATCTTTCACAAAATCAAGTTCAGAAAATTTTTGATACTCTTAATAAGATGCCAAGAACCTATGAGCTAGAAGATGTTGAGATTAAACCTATAGGATTAAAGCTTTTTTCTCCTAATATGACTCTGTATATTACGGAAGCTGATATTGGAGATGAAAATGATGAGTTTGAGAATATGCATAAACAATGCTATGGCTATGTTTATAATGATTCCGATCCACAATGTAGTGAATGGGGATACATAGATGTAGCATCTTATTTGGAAGTTGTATATTCGAATGGTGGTGGCTTTGAGATGGACTTACATTTTGAAGATAAGTACATCACTTCAAGTGGCAAAATTCTCTCTAAAGAGGAGCTTGCATTAGCTAGTTAAACAAAAGTATATAAAAAAGTTTATTCCCATAAGGGAATTCAAACCACATGTTCACATGTGTGGCTAGGATTCCCTTTGGGTCTCCTATGCTAATTTAGTTTCGCAGGAGAAGCTTATGTTAGAATTAAAATTAGAAGAATTAATCTCAGAAAACAGAGAGATATTCCAAGATGAATTAAAAAAAGTAGTAAAACCATCTTTTGATGGTTTAGATAATCAAGAAAAATATAGAGATATATTAAGCAACACTATAGAGCAATCAAAACGCTCTAGCTTATTAAAACAAGCTGAAGTAGTTTCTGCTGCTACAGAGTATTTAGAATCTAAGAAAAACAAGTCTTTGATTTTGAGTGCTGAAATGGGATCTGGTAAAACAGATATAGCTATTAAAATAAGTCTATCTAAAAAACTATGTCCTGTTTATATGGTTGTATGTCCCCCTCACTTAGTAGCCACATGGATGGAAGAGTTAGAGACTAACTATAGAGATTCTAGTGCGTATAAAGTGATTCGTGTTAAACGATGGGAAGATATTGCACCTTATGCAAAAAGAAACTTATGGGCAGATGGGGTAAAATATTACTTTATCATCACTAGAGAGAATTTAAAGCTCTCTTACCCTAAAGTTCCAGCAGTAAATATCACTAGAAAATATATCACACAAGAAAAAGAATTGGATGAGCAACAAGTGATGTTAAGATCAATTGTTAAAATAGCTAAGTGCCCAGATTGTGGTTCTGTTTTAGAAGAGGGTTCAGAGGATTTTATAGACCTTTCAAAACTTCCTAGGAAATGTGATTGTGGTTCTGTCTTGCGTATGCCTGATAGTTCAAAGTCTAAAAACCTTAGAAGTCGTGAAGCCATTGCTGACTTTATATTCAAAAATTTCACAAAAGGTAGCTACAATGTTATTTTGGATGAAGTTCACGAATGTACGACTTGTTGTATAATTAAAAGTTATACTACTGCTAGTCATTAAATAAGCAGTAAACTAATTACTTGAAGAGTATAATGATAGGGTAACGCCTTGAAATGCTCTCTCTGATACTACGGGTAGCATCTAATATCGTTAAATATTTGATGTTATAAGTCCGTTGAAGTCAGCTGAGAAGATGTCCTAATATTAAGTTGAGGAAATGCGAACCAGAGGTGGTCGAACATCTGATAGGCTGGGAGTCTACAAAATAACTATGATGAGAATGTACCACAAGGTATTGACGAATCTCCGAATGTAAGGGTCTATAGAATTTGTATATAGAAATATATATACTACGGAATGTAGGGTAAGTGTGGTAAAGTAAGAATATTCGTTATGAAATACCATGCACTGTTACAGGCAGTGCCAAGCTTACAGGCTTATAGGATGACATCTAAGGTTATATGAACAGATAAAGTAATTGGAACAAGGTAAGCTTAGAAAAGTGGAGTTTTAACGAACTATGAAACTGTAAGATATATAAATTCTATTTATAGATATTAAAATCTTTTAATCTAAGTGAAAGCGAAGTCATGACCGATATGTATAATTGACTATTATATATTAAATGGAATTTGTAATGAATTCTTTAGGAAAGGGCTTTAGTCGGAATTATTTAAGAGGATTAAATAAATTCGATGGCACGCCGTGTGCGATGAAAGTCGCATGCACGGTGTAGAGCGGGGGAAAAGTTGGAGATAATAACTAATATTAGTTATGTGTCAAATTCTTACCTATCGCTATACAAAGGTGGTGATACTGGTCAAGGTAATGCGATGGGAAGATTAGTGGCTAACGCTAAGAAAACTATCGGCTTGACTGGAACATTAATGAATGGCTATGCTTCATCCCTGTTCCACATTTTATACAGATTAAATCCACAACTAATGAATAAAGAGTTAGGATTTGAACACAATCAAATTATAGACTTTGTGAAAACTTATGGTGCTCATGAAGAAGTCAAACAGATTGCAGAAATGAACAATGAGGGCAAAGTCACTCGTATGGGTAGAAAAGTTGGCATGAAAGAGAAACCAAAAATTTCTCCACACTTACTATCTGTTCTTATGGGAATGACTATCTTTTTGAAACTCGAAGAAATCAAAATGCCAAATAACTTACAGCTTCCCCCTTATGAGGAGATTGTAGATTTGGTTGAGATGGAAGAGGAGCTTAAAGCACCTTATCTTTTGTATCTTAAAGATATAACAAAAGAAATAAGATTTAACAAAGCATTATTAGGAAACTTAGCAACTGATGCTATAGCTATTCCCGATATGCCATTTGAACCAAGATCCGCACAAAACATATGTTTTTATAATCCAAAACATACTCGTGAGGAATTCGGATTGACAAATAAAGAGAAGCGTCTCATTGAGAATGTTCGTGGCGAATTGGAGCAAGGAAGAGATTGTTTAGTGTATCTTACATTTTCTAATCAACAAGTTGCTACAGATTTGCAGGATATTCTTAATGACGCTTTTCCAAATAAAACAATAAGATTCCTTCCTAGTTCAGTTCCAGCAGCAAAGCGTAAAGAGTGGATATCAAAAAATCCTAGCGATGTTTTGATATGTAATCCAGAGTTAGTGAAAACTGGTCTGACACTTTTAAGCTTTGTAACAATCATCTTTTATGAGGCTACTTATAATGTATTTACATTAAAACAAGCAAGTCGTAGAAGTTGGAGAATTGGACAAAGAGAGGATATTAAAGTTATTTTCATGGCTTATAAAAATACACCGCAGCATAAAGCACTTGAATTAATTGGTGCTAAAATTGGTGCAGCTAATAGTCTTGAGGGTAAATTTAGTGGTGAAGATGATTTATCGAGTATGGGTGAAGATGATGACAATATTCAGTTGGCATTAGCAAAATCTATTCTCAGTAAGGAATCTATTTCAAATGACATCAAGATGACATCTATTAAAAACTTCGGTGGAGATAGAAATTTTAATGAGTTTGAAATATACTATCAAAGTTTACTTGATGAAGATGAAAAGTTGAGAAAACTTGAAGTTGAACAAAAAGCGATACAAGCAGAAATAATTGAACATGCAACTAAAAATGAAGAGGAAGGAATTTCTGTTCACGATGGTTTTGGTGGGAATTGGGGAGCTGGTACAGCTGATTTGTTTAATATTGAGAGTCCAATAACTTCTGAGTCTTCCAAAGAAGCAGTTGAAGATAAAATAGAAACTACTGAAATTGAAAGCAATGATGTTGTTGAAGAGGAACAAGAGAGAATCTCTTTTATAGCTCTTGTTGGTAAAGGTAAAAAACAGAAAAAAGTGGATATCAATCCATCGAACAGCCTGTTAGATACTATTATTGATAACGACTTAGGTGGTTCTCAATTAGCCTTTGCTTTTTAGGGGGAGCTTGTGATAAATCAAACTTCCATCTCCGTAGCTAATAAACGAGCTATAAGAGACTATTGCTAATTTAGTTTCACAAGGAGAAATTGATTTGCTAGAAATGTATAAAATATTTGCTTTATATATTTGGTACAAAGTGTTATCAAAATTTAAAGGTAAAACAAGTGTAATAAGTAGAATTTTTGAAGGGGTTTCTATTGGTGTTTATGCTAATGTCATTGGTGAACTTATTGATGACGGAATAAATCTTGATTTGATTTATAAAGCGTTAATCGCTATAATACTTACAATATCAAGCATATTTTTAGAAAAGGATAAATAATGGAAGCCAATATCATTTTAGGCATAATTGCTTTTATAGCTATTACTTTAGCTTACGGTAAATATCTTGCAGAAAATAAAGAAATTCATACATCTTCAAAGTAAATAAACTAAAATCCCCTAAATTTTAATACTGAAAAGTCGTTAAAAACTCATTTGATTGAGAGGGTATTTTAATGTCAAAATTTCCACAAGGGAATTCAAACCACATGTTCACATGTGTGGCTAGGATTCCCTTTGGGTCTCCTATGCTAATTTAGTTTCGTAGGAGGAACTTATGGGAAACAATAATAATAAAAATTGGTACG
>JAYEKJ010000167.1:15965-27898 GCA_034660975.1 Campylobacterota bacterium | reverse complement strand
ATATCTTTTGGAATCTCTGCTGTCTCTATCTTTTTATCTTTAGATAATTTCAACATCTGCTCTAAAGGTTTTAACTCTTGAGGTTTTTCATCTTTTACTATAATTTTTTCACGAGATTTCAGCCCCACTATCGATAGGTTTTTAATAGCATCTTGGGTTGTTTGAGATTTAACACTAGAGTTCAAACTTTCAGATAAAGATTTTTTATCAACTGCTTTGACATCTTCTAAAGTTATTTTACTTACATTAATATCAAATTTTTCAGCTAAAGTACTCAAACCTTTTAAAGTCTTTGGCAACTCTTTAATCTCTGACTTTTGGAATCCATCACTCTGAATAATTTTTGATTTTAAGTACTCTTTTGCATCTGCAACTAAAGCTTTTAACCCCTTAGTGGATAGATAAGTTGTTTGTTTTATAGTTGATTCTAAAAAACCTTTTGGTTCATCACTAACAACAGTTTCATTTTTTAATAATGCTATAAAGTTCTCTTTTGTTGATGGAGTTTTTAATAGATTCTCATTAGGGGTTTCATCTGATCCTTGTTTAAAGCCTTTAGATATTACATTTTCTATATTATCAATTTTTTTAGATTTATCTGTTTTTATATCTACAACTAAAGAGGTGGTTTCTATAATTTTTTCATCTTTTTTAACACTAACACCTTTTAAAAGGTCAGAAAAAGAGAGTTTTGGTTCCTCATCAGAAGTTGGTAAATTTAATGTGGTGGGGGATTGTGATTTTGATTTTATATCTAAAGAGATCATCTTGTACTCCTAACTAAAGAGGTTTTTAGTTAGGTAAGCACAAACTATGCCATCATTTTATTAAAGGGTACCTCCAATACCATTAAGTTAAGGATTGGAATCTCGAATTTATTCGAGGCTGACAAAGGAAACCAAAGCACTTGCCTCGAATACAGAAAAAAATTTAGTTTTTTTCTAAGTCACGCTTTAGCGTTTGAAATTCGAGATTCCAAAGTGTCTATATGCTTAACTTAATGGTATTGAAGGGTACCTCTAAAATGATTATTTAAAATTATCGTGGTAAATCTTTATCTCCATCTCAACTTCACATAAGCCATCTTTAAATGTTGTCTCAACTACCGTAGCATCTTTTATCATTGCAGATACACGCATATTTACAACAGAGCTTTTAATCGCCATGTTTTTAATCGTATCTTTACCTTCAACTTTTACACCCTTAATTCTTTCAGCTATGATTCTATAAGCATCACCCATAGCAGCACGCTTTGCTAATACAAAAGATTGAGCTGGGGATCTTGCAAAAGATGGAGCAATCCCCTGACCAACAACACTTATATTAATAAAAGAATCAACTTTAAGAAGAGATTTTTCTTTCTCTTTAGGTTTAGCATCATCTTGATATGCCTCAATCATTGGATCATCTGGAAAACCATCAACTGCCAAAACTGGAGTTCCAAATAAAACTAAAAACAATAGTAAATATTTCATATCTTGTCCTAAATTATTTTTTTACTAAAAAGCATATTTGAAACTAAGCTTATATCCTGAAGTATTAAAAGTGATAGTATCTAATTTCTCAACTGCTTTAAACTCTTCAAAAAGATACCCTGCACTCAAATAAAGCCCTTCTACAACACGATAATCTAAACCAGCTTGGTAAGATGTTGCTTTTGCATCTACAAATGATAACGCACTTACATTTGCATAAACTATCAAATTATAAAGATAATAGTTAAAACCTAAATATGGTAAAGGGATAAACTCCTCCACTCTTATCCAAGATTCCTCTTTTGATAAATCAGTTAAATCTTGAATACTAAAATTCCAATCAATTACTTTTGTATTTAATCCAACATGAAATTCAAGATCACCTGTATAATAAGGCTTCCCAAATACTCGTAAAAACTTACCTTTTAGCATTAAATCTTGATACAAAGTCACATTTAAAACACTACTTTTTATAACTGTTGCTATTGAACTATCAAAATCTACAGATACCAAATGTATAGGTTCTGTTAATTCAGTATTTTTATTATCTTTCATATTAAAATAATTAATAATTAGATTCGGTGTATAATCTCTATCATGTGTTAAAAATAGAGAAAAATATGAAGCTGGTGCATTTTTATATTCTAAATCATCTTCAAAACTTGTTTCACCACGAACATTTAAAATATCACCCCCAAAAGTTGGCATATATATACCAGCTTCTATCTTAATATCTATATTGTCATACCAAACTCTCTCGTTTGCATATAGTGGGAAAAACAATAAAAATAGTAATAAAAATCTCACTAACATCAAACACTCACCCTTTTTTATAATATATGAATTTTAGCATAATAATTAAACAAAAATCTTAAATTGCCGATGTTTTGGTAGATGTGATGAGGGGTATAGAATTTGAAAATAATTTTGTTTGTTATTTTATTTATGTTTAGTGGTTGTAATATTGAGTTCGGATGGGCTGGAAGTACACCTAGTGGAGTGCCACTAGATGAAAATGAAACTGTGCCACCTGATGAAAATGAAAATGAAACCGTGCCACCTGATGAAGATGAAAATGAAACCGTGCCACCTAATGAAGATGAAAATGAAACCGTGCCACCAAGTACGGAGAGTGATTTCGATATGCAAGATGCAATATTAGATGAGAAAGCTTGTGGTGCTTTTACAGGTTTTTTAACTATGAAAGATAATAGTTTTGATCCAGAGGGGTTCTATGATAATGAAAATGGAATCACGCTTGGCTCTTCATATCCAATGAGTTTTAATCCAATTGACACTGAAGTTGTTTTATTTTATCCAACTTTAAATAGAAGTAAAAACGATGTTTTCACAACAATATATGAGGAAAATTATTATATATCTTTTGATCAAGCGTGGGTGGGCAATACAGATAGAACAGTCTATGTAAAAACACCTCAGTTAGAGGAAACAGATAATAAATATGGGTGTTATAGGTATGAACTCAATTCCGTAAATTCTAATATAAATGGAGTAAAAGTATATAGGTTTAACTAAGCATAACCTAGATTTATGCAATTCAAATTATAAAAAAGGTATAAATTATGACTAACAATAAAAAAGGACTTTTAAGTTTAGTTACTGCTTTAGCTTTAGCATCAAGTGCGATGGCGAGTAGTTATGTTCCATTAACATCAGCTAGTAATGATGATAGATGGATACTATATGGTGTAAATGGATTTAAACTAGATGGTGCTACGGCAGCATCAACAGCTCTATTTACTGTTTGGGGTGATGCTGTTGATACGCAAGTAACAGATAATACCATAGACGAGGTATCGGTCAGTGGTTTAAGAGCTACGGCTGGTGATGCCTCAACGGAGATGGGGGAGATAAAAGCACTCAACCTACCTACTGGTGCATTAAGTGCTATTACTATAAATGTTGATTCTATAAGTGAAGCATTTTCAGCAACAGAGCCTATGCGTACAATGTACTTCAAAGCACAAGGAAATTCTTATGCAGATGCTATGTTTACATATAAAGCATCATTAGAGGGTAAAACATTAGAGTACCAATACAATGGTGATGCAACAAAAACATATACTATCACTATAAACGCATTAAATACATTTGACAACCCTGCAACCCGTGCAGAAAAAACAGCTGCTGATGGTTCAGGTGGTATTGCACTCGATACAATCCCCCTTGCAATGGATTATGATCTACTTGATAATCCTCAAGACCCAGCAAACTACAATAGAGTTGCAAACTCTGACAATCCAGCTTCCCATCAAACAGCAAATAATAGTGCTTCTACAAGAATGTACGGTTATAATGCAAACACTAACAGTTGGGAAATTTACGATTCTGGAAATAGTGCACTAGCAAATGATTTTACACTATTAAAAAAAGGTAAGGCGTACTGGGCTAAAGTGGATTTAGATGATGATGATAATAGTGATGCTCATACAAAAGCAGGTTTAGTTTTAGGTGCTTCTGGTTTAGTGAGTTCTGATTATGATGGTGAGATTACAACTGCTTGGAACTTAATGAGTTTTGATGGGGCAAAACCAACTATTAGAACATCTAATACGGGGATGATTATTACTGATGCTTTAGCTGGTGGAACTATTGATATTATCGATTCTACTGGTGTTAACACAGTAACAGTTAATTTACCCGCTGGGTCAACTCAAGCTGATGCAATCGCTATTAGTATGGCTATCGAATCTGCAAAAAGTAATGGTTTAATCCCAGATACATTTGATTTAAGAGCATTTAGAGTAGATGCTGATGAGATATTGTTAATCTCTAATAAAAAATTTAGTGTGTTAGATACTGGTAACACAGAAATTAGTGCAGCTAGTACAATGGCAGGTAAACCTTTATGGGATATTGCAAATAATGCTTTATTTGGAGCTGCTGGAGCTGATATACCTGCTACTGGTGCATCAACAGTTTATGGAGAATCTGCTCTTATCTTACAGCCATTAGTTGCTGCTGGTACTGCATCACAACTAGATAATACAGAAGCTGTTGGGGTTGCATCAGCTGCTCGTTCAGCTAAAATAAAAATTAACACTAACACCCCTCTTCATCTTGCAGGAGCGGGTGATGATGATGCTGCTACATTTGGAGATACTGTTACAAACTTTATCTCTGATGCAACTATTGATAATGCTGTTATTGTTGATTTAGATAATAATGGTACTGAAGATTATGTATTGATAGCTGCTGATGAATCTTTTTATATAAGAGATTATACTTTTACTAGAGTTATGAGTTATGATTCTACAAACTCTGGAAACACTATTAAAATTGCTTCACCTATCTCTGCAACTATCACCACAACTGGTGCAATTGGTACAACTATTGATAATATTAACGCTGTTGCTGATGAAAATGATGTTGACACAGATACAGCAGTATATGCTGCAGCTGATGGTGCTAAAATTCTATTTATCTCTGCAGGGGAAAATGCTAATAACTTCAATATTTTTGATGATGTTACAGAGGATTACTTGATAGATACAACATCCTCTTTAGATATAGCAAAAGGGGCTGTTAAAGATATATATAGTATTGATTACTTAGCTAAACAGGCGCTTGTTCCCTATGTAATATCAATAGATATTAATGAAACTACCGATAATGCAGGTGATACTATTGTGTTTGCGTTAAATAGTGGTACAAATAGCGCTAATGCTTCACAGGGTGTTGTTGCTAGTACTGCTGTTGCATATACAGATATGTTTAATGCCTATATTTTAGCGATTAAAAATCGTATTATTGCAGATGGTTTAGATGCTACTGTAACTCATGATTTTACAGAAACAAGTGATGTACCTGCTACTTTAGCAACAGCATTAGCTGCCGCAAAAATCACTGTTTCAGGATATGGAATCAATCATATTGTTACAGACTATACAAATAGTGGTGGCAGTGTTGAAACAGATGCTAACACTAGTAGTACAGCAGGATTTGGTGTTTTAAATAGCCCTATTGCAAACCTTACATCAGATTTGAAATATAATGCAATTTATACACCAGACTATGCAAAGGATGGCCCTCTTTACACATTAAAAGGGATAGGGTACACTCCTCAATCTATGGTAACTGGTAGTACATTTATGAGCGATGGAAGTATCTCTTGGGATAATATCGACTTAACAAGAAAACCTGCTGAGTGGTTTAGAAATTCTGATGGAACTATCCATAATGATTATAATCTATTTAGTATAGATGGTAAAGCTGGTTATTGGGTTTATCTTATAAACAACACAGATTCTAATGATTTAGCTATCTCAAATGTTACAATAAAACCAACTTATATACACCACTTTAATAACAATCTAACCACTATTAATCATGTAGCAGCTACAATTCAATTAACTGTTACTGGCTTACCAACCGACACATCGTCTGTAAGTGTTTATGCAAATGTTGGTGGTAGTAATGTAGAGTTAGCTTCAACTTCCAATAATGGTATTTATTCAGGAAGTTTAACCTCTTATGAGGTTCAAAATCTAACTGCTGGTGGTATCCGAGATATTACAGTTAGTGTGGCAGATGGATTAGGATATAGGATAGATAGCGTAACTGTTGGTAGCATAGACTATGAAAAACCTATAACTCCAACTGTAAACAAAGGTAACGGTACCAATGTATCACTAAGCTCAACAAGTAGTGATGCCACAGGATACTATATCTATAAAGATGCTATCCCTGAAGAGAGTACAGGAACTAGTAATAGTAAAATAATTAAACTACTTGCATCAGAAGCTAGTGGATTTAACTTATGCTCTATCTCTAACTCTTTTGGTACAGAGTATATATATAGAGCATTTGCTATGGATGGTTTATCTTCTGTAACTGGGGCAAGTAGTGATGGTGAGTTAGGTTATGGGAATGCTTCTGATGCTTTAGAGTTTACATTTAGTGCAACACTGAAATCTTCATCTCTTTTAACAAATACTCAAGGTGTAGATGCTGATGCAACATCTTTAGCAGTTTCTTATGATGCAACTTGTAAAGCTGGTGCAACTGATACTCAGGATGCTGGTATCTCTCTTAAATCAATAGATACAGATACTCGCGTAAGAATGTCATACAAAAAAGAATCTAATGTTTCATTTACAACAGATGCACCCCTTACTATATATGTTGGCATATCAGCTGCTGGTTTAGCAGAAGTTAAATATGTACCTGCTTATGGTGGGAATACATTTTATATAGAGTTTAATAATGTTGTTTACTCGGGAGTATTCCCTTTAGATGATAATGCTAACGGCAGTTCTTCTAGTGCTTTAAATGTTAGTGGAAATACAATAGTAGGACAAACTTTTTAAATTGTAATGGAGAGGTTGAGACTTCGGTCTCACCTTGCATAGCCTTGGTCGTACCCTTCAATACCATTAAGTTAAGAATTGGAATCTCGAATTTATTCGAGGCTGACAAAGAAAACCAAAGCACTTGCCTCGAATAAATTCGAGGTTCCAAAATGCCTATATGCTTAACTTAATGCCGTTAGAGATGCCCTTTATTTACTTATAACTCTTAGAACTGGAAGTGGTGGCATTCTTTTAGATGGAAATTTTCCCTCATAACATCTTCTCTCAAGAAAATCATATACATAAAACTTTTTATTTTCATACTCTGAACTATAATTAAGCATCACCATCGGTTCTGCTGGTCCGTACTTTTGAGTAAGTTTAGCTTTTTTTACTGATTTAGGGTAGATTAAAAGAGTTCTTGTATCGTCGTAATAACCTCTATACTCATGTGAAGAGTATCTTGAGTTGATACTTATATCTTTGTTGTCACTTAACTTTTCAGAGTTGCTAAGTCCACTATCTAAGAGTGTGTTATATTTTTTATCATTCATAAACTTTTTACAAGTTTTATCTACTGACGAACTTTCTATTTTTATCATCATATCTCTTTTACTAAGCACAAAAAAAGTAACCCCAGATTCCAAATATTTCAAAAGTAACATCTCTTTTATATCTTTAAGTATAGTTTGATCAAGTGTAAAACCTGCCCAATATTTACTCTTAGAATCATAAGTTACGATAAATTTTACTTCTGGAATATTTTGAAAGGTTTTTATAACATCAACACCATCTTTTGGTGCAGTTAGTTGACTCCAACCTTTTGTAAGTGTGTAAGTATTTTTTGTGTGCTTAGTTGAAGAGTGAACAGAGTCCAACTTTTTAAGAAGTTGAACTTGAACACCCAAAGAGAATGAGGTATCAACACTTTGCAAAGGGTTTGCTGTAAGTGCTGATACTAATAGTGTATATATTATTAGTATCCTCATATCAATCAATTGTCTAGTCTAAAGATTGATTTTTTGAAGTAACTGCAGTTAAATCAATTGCATCAGAGAATGAAGCATCTGCTGTTGCTTGATCTACTGGGAATGCACCTCTGTATAAAGCTCCATTATACTCTAGATAAAAAACTTTAGAAGCATAAGCTTGAGGTACAAGTACTCGTAAAACATCAGCACCACCATTATCAATTTCATACTCTGCTGAGAATGGTGTACCATCTGTAGTAGCTTCTACTCCCTCAATTGGTATAAATGATAACACTATAGTTCCTGGTTGTAGAGCTGTAGCTTCTACCCCTGATTTTGATGAAGTTGCATCAGCCACACAAGTTACACTATCATAAGAAACAACTGCACTTGTGTCATCACCTTGAGAGTGAGTCAATACTGTTGCACCTTTTAAAGTGTTCACATAAGTAAATCCAGTGATATCTGAAGCATTTGATTTACCAAATACACCTGTACCATCAAACGCTACCACTTGATAGCTAGTAGTATCTAAATAATTTGTAAGTTTACAAATATTATACGCTCCTGCATCAGCAACTAAAAGTTGACTCTCTTTTGGTGTATTACTGTTTCCATCATCGGGAACATAATCTTGCCAAAGATAGAAACTTGTTGCATCAGCACTTGTGAAACTTAAATCAATACCGTTGTTAAAGTTTACAACCGGAGCATCTGGTTTATCATAATCAAAAGAGATTAAATCAGATTTTACATACGATTCACCTAAACCATCTGCTGCATGAAGAGTGATTGACAATGGACCAGTATTTGGTGTTAAACCAGTAGTTTCAGGCTCAGTTAGAACTGCAGTAAATGTACTGCCAGTTTTTGTCAGTTGAACCTCATTAGCAGAGATAATAAGCTTAGCATTTGAAGTCTCTTCATCAAGAACTCCACCAACTGCACTACCATCAGCAATCTCTACACTAAATGTTGCAGCATTAAGTAAGTTCTCTGTTGCACCTGTTTTTGTGTTAAAGTGGTGAGCAAAAGATGGTGTCCATACTAGATTACTCTCTGCTATATCATTTTGAGCTGCATAAGCATCTATAAATACCCAGTAACCAGCACTATTTCCTACATTAAATAGGTTGTACTCATTATTTTTTAACCAATCTTTTGAATCACGAGTTAAATCTATATGATCCCAATGAGTTGTAGGGCTAGATGCTAATTGAGTACTTGGACGGATAATAGCTTTGGCTTCATAGCTCGCACTTTTTAGTGTATAAAGTGGACCATAATTTACATAATCAGGTGTATAAACAGCATTTGCTTTTAAGTCTGATACAATTAATGCACCATCCACATTTAATGTACCTGGGTTTGTATTTTTCTCACCATCGTCAGTTATTGTTAAACTTGCACTACCATTTATATTTGATGTAGCAGTTAAAATTCCAATACCCTCAACACTTAATATAGCCTTAGTTATATCATCTGTTGTATCCAAATAGTTATGAGATGCAAAAGCTGAAATGTTATTATCTTTTAAAACTGTATTTGTTGCTGCTACAAGAGCATCAAGCATCACTAAACGATCTGTATCATTTCCTGATGTATTATTAACATCAACTCCCGATAATGAGTTAACCGCTATACTAACATTTTTATCACCATCACCATCACTACCAAAAGTAAAAGTAAATCTATTAGTTACAACTCTCTCTCTTGCTAATTCAGCAATATTTATAACTCTTTTTACAGCACCTTTTGCTATATCACTTGTTGAAGAAGCAGCAGAGAAGTAATCAGTAGTAGCACTATCAACATCGAGTAGTTCTAAAACTTTTGAATCTTTAGTTACTATAACTAATTTTGTAGCATCATTAGGATCTATATCGGCATAAATTCCTGTTGAGTTGTTATCAGTAGCATTTGTATCAGCAGAATTATTAATAGCAGTCTCAACAGCAGCCACAGTAGCAGCAGCAGGTGTTGCTGTAATGTTTGGTGATGTATAAGGAGTGATTGCAAATGGAGCTAAAGCACCCCCCAAGCCATCAGTACCAGTATCAACTGAATATACACGAGTAAAAGTGTTATCTTTTATATAAAAAGACTTATTTGCTGCTGCTAAAAGCATACTTGCAGTACCATCAAAATTAGTATCTATCAGTATAACTTGACCAGTTTGTACTGTGTTGTCTGATGCTGTTACTGAACCATCAAAAATATCATCAGCAGTCAGTTTAGCTTGTGCAGTAGCCATAGTTGTATTTGTATCATCATTTGCGAAAGGAACCGGACCATTTGCACTATCATCATCAATATTACCAAAAACAACAGCAGCAGATGCAACAGAATCACCAGCAGCAGATGCACCAAGTACACCATCTAAGTTAGAGGCAGTATCTGCACCAACTAGTGGCTCTATAATCATCGCATACTCACCATATACAGATGTTACACCAGTCTCATTTATATCTGCAACATTTGCTTTAGTACCATCTGAAATAATTACATCAGAATTATTTGCAATAGTTACAACACCTGCTAAATTGGGATTAGCAGCATCATCTTTAATACTAAACTGTTTATCAGATAAAAATATCATTGTTGTATTAGCATCACCAATAAATGATTTGATATTAAATGTATCAGGAATTTTACCAGCAATTTTATCTGATTCAATTACAGCATTTATATATTTAGCTGCAACATAACCACTTTTTGTTTCATTAAAATCTACCGTTACACTATTTGTACCTGTTTCATCAAGAAGAACAATAGCATCATTAGCTGCAAAATCTGCATCAAGTGTAACAACTAAACCAGTAGCAGCATTACGAATATCTGGATGAGTTGCAGGATCAAACCCTACCATATTCCATGAATCAGGTACTAAATCATTAGTATATATAGTAGGATCTGCTTCATCACGACCAGATTTACCAAGATATAAACCAGCTCTAGTATCTGAAACCGTAGTACCATTACTATTTATATCCATTCTTCCCCAGTACGCATTACCTCTTTTAAATTTAGTTAATGTGTTTGTTCCATCAGCCACTTTTGCACGATCCCATAAAATCCATTGTGCATTTGCAGCATCATAATGGTAGAAACGCTCAGCACCTCTACTTGTACCTTGATGTTTGATTTTAGAATAAGCAGAAGCTAAAACTGGACTAGCTGTTAAATCATAAGCTAATACATCTTCAGGTGCCATCTCATCTAACTCTGGATCAGTGTTGATAAGCTCTTTTGCAATCGCAGGGTTGTTAAATGTTGCTCTTTCGCTCACATTAGTTTTATAAACTGTTCCAGTATTGTTAAGTTGTATCTCAATAGTTCTCCCCTCTAAAGAAGCTCTATAATTCAACTTGATTTTTGCTACTGTATTTGTATCCGTAGCACTTTTTTGTATAGCGATATACATAGAACGAACAGGTTGTTGTTCAGAATAAACCACATCCGTAGTTTTTAAAGCCATATTTAGTGTTTCAGTGATTAAAGCTGCTCCACTTGCATCTTTAAGTGCTTGATAAGTAGCCATATTATGAATACCATCTGATGCTGCAAATGTCGTGTTAGCAGCATTTGTTGTCACAATTGCAGGGCTAGGAGATACTAAGTCATCTGAAGTCGATACCTCTTGAACTACACTATATCCAGTTGAAAAATCACTATCACTCGCCGCCGGTGTTGGAATCCCCGTACTAAAATCATTTACCCCAAACATTATCCAAGCTTTATCAAACTCTTTATTTGTCAAAGGTACATAAGCAGCATTTGGATCTGCCGTTACTGAAGAGCTTAGAGCTAAAACAGCTGCTAAACTCAAAATACTTTTTCTGTAATTCATTTTATATCCTTTTCTTAATTCTTAATTATACTCTATTGTGTAAACAGACTAATATCTATACACTTTTTGTTCTGTATTTGATATATCGTCACTATTTATAATAACTTTATAGCAAGTTTTCAATTCGTTGTTTAATTTTGGTGTTTCCACATAAATAGTATTGTTCGGCTCATCTTTCCAAACCGGGCGATACTCTATTCTAAACTGAGAATTATCAAAATACCCATTTTTTCGCGAATTTGTACTAACAGCTTCACCTGTAATTGTTTTATAATAAACAACAACATTAGAACCCTCTTGGTAACCAGTCTCTGTATAGTAAGAC
>JAYEKJ010000167.1:0-15865 GCA_034660975.1 Campylobacterota bacterium | reverse complement strand
CACCGCAATACCATTTGCATCATCCGACGATTCACGATCATCATTCTCGTTATGATCTTGCAGAGGTATTGCAGTTGCCCATGAACTTTTACAAGCATTCTCATCATATACTGCGCCATCTGATTCAAAAATTGGCTCCGGATCATCAGGCTCCGGTTCATCCGGGTCTGGCTTATCCGGTTCTGGCTCATCCGGTTCTGGCTCATCTGAATCTGGTTCATCCGGTTCTGGCTCATCTGGATCGGGAGTAACTGGAACATCACTTGGAACACCACTAGAATCTGTATCAACCCCACAAGCAACTAAACCTAACAAAATAAACAACGCAAATAAAAATTTCATGAACCCAATCCAGAAAGTCCATCTGGTATAGGGGGAGGAGCATCAGTTTGAGCTTCATCATCTACATTAATTATTGGTTCTGTATTTGTCTGAGTATCTGAACTAACATCACCTCCAGAACTCATCCCACCATCCAAACTAGTGCTATCATTTAAATTTTCCAAACCGATATCATCATTTGAACTAACTTCATTATCTGAATCGAGACCACTCTCTTGATTTGGTAATTCACTAGAGATCGGCTCCATACTACTAGAACCCTCTTCAACACTACAAGCATTAAAAATTACCATCACAAATATAAGTAGCCAAATACGATTCATTTTTATACTCCTAAATCTTATTCATCTGCCGGACGCTGAGGAACGGGAGGTAACCCATCTGCACCAGTATCCACCACATCATCACCTGTTGGAGAGTCACTCTCAGTAGCACTATCGCCACCTCCACAGCCAATCAACATAAAAGCTAGTAAACCAGCTAAAATAAAAACGACCTTCTTCATCTTTCATCCCTTAAATAATCTTTTCGAGCTATACACACATCGGCAATATAAATAATAACTTTAACCCGAATTATGCATAGGTAAATTTTATAAATTCCTATTGCATAATTCGGATTTAACTTCCCGACTAAAAAGTTTGAAAGCAAAACTTATTCCATTTATATTAGGTATGGTATTTGCTATTTAAAACTAAATCATAATTATAATTATAAAGGTAAAATCTTGAAATTTTTAAATATTGCTCTTTTTATATCTATCTTTTTAACACAATTATCTGCTGAGGAAACTTATAAACGGATACTTATAACTAAAACGCTAAGTGAAAATAGTTTAAAAGAGATTAAATCTAAACTTAATACATTAAATATAAAAATGTACCTAAAACGATCACACCGTAACAATAATTATTACTACTATGTTTATTCAAAAAAATATAAAAACAACCGTTATCTCCAACGAGACCTTAAAAAAATCAAAACTATATTTAAAAATGCTTATATGCTTGGAAATAAAAAATCATTAGCTATGGGAGATGAAAACAGTACAGATAAAGATAATGAGATAGCCTTATCTCCATATTTTATGAGTGCAACTTTAGGGTTTGCAA
The DNA here is from genome assembly GCA_034660975.1 of Campylobacterota bacterium. GTDB lineage: Bacteria > Campylobacterota > Campylobacteria > Campylobacterales > Sulfurimonadaceae > Sulfurimonas. The sequence goes on along the minus strand of JAYEKJ010000167.1, from coordinate 14,411 downwards.
GTATCGGAGGAAGTAGTGATAATGCCTCATTTAATCAACTTAATAGTAGTGGTCTGAGTTATGGCTTAGAGGGTGGTTATATACTTTATGATAATATCTTTATCTCTCTAGGGATAAATTCATCGAGTAGTGATGTAAGGTTAAATAATATCTACCTCTCAAGTTATTACCAATATAATCCTACTAAAAATATAGGTTTATATGGTGGAATGTTGGTAGGATATAGTATTTTAGAGTTAAATAATTATAAATACACAGAGCCAAGTACATCCTCATCAGTAGGTTTACAGCTTGGATTCAAGTACAGTTTCGATAAGAACCTATCTCTTTTTACAAGCTATCAAGGATTATTGATGGATCATGTAATCGAAATCAATGATGATGACTCTGAGATTAAATTTAATTTTATGCACAACTTGCAATTTGGGATATTATATAGATTTTAAATCTATATAATAGTAAAAGGTTTCATCTCTTTGCGAGAGCTAAATGGTGAACCTTCCACCTCCTCTCCATCGTAAGAGATTGTGTATCTATCATCTACATTAGTTTTACAGTATGTAAGTATAGCTTTAGTTGCTATCGCTTTATCAGAATCACTCGCTGTTTTACTAAGCATCGCATGAGGACCGGGCAAACCAACAGTTTTTATATGAAAATATTTATCATTATCTATATTTTGAAGATACTCATTTTCCTCTTTGTTACGACCAATAACAAGTTTAGCTCCATCACTTAGACGAAAATGGCGACCAAATTTCATAAGTGTAATATCTTTAACTTCAAACTTATCATATTTTATGAAATCAAACATCTTTTTACCAAAATTTTCATCTGTTAAAAGACACCCACCACCCGGTGATTCAAAGTTATCTAAACCTATCTCTTTTACCATCTGCATCTGTCTATCACGACTTCTACCAGTTATTCCCTCTAATTTATCTCTATCTACCCAACCCTTCTCCTCTGGAATCGTTGGGGCTAACATCTTAGCTGACATTGGACGCAGAAGAATCCCATCACAGTTACTCTCATTTAGAACTGTTTGAAGAGCATCTTTATTTTGGCTCATTGGTCTTTGACCCATAACCTCACCACTAATCAAAAATGAAGCACCCTCTGCTTCCATGATTTTTTTAGCAACTGCAAACATCTTAGCATGACAATCTATACAAGGGTTAAAGTTTTTTCCATAACCATGTTTTGGGTCAAACAAAACATCTTGTAAAAACTCACTCTGAATATCTATGATTTTAAGCTCTGCACCAACTTGGTCACACATACTTTGCATATGTTCAAGTCTATCTTTTGTACTTCCAAAACCTGTGTTAATATTTACTGCGAGAACCTCTATACCTTGATCTATAATTAGTTTCATAGCTAGTGTAGAATCTAGCCCACCACTAAAAAGTGCAATTGCTTTCATAAAAATTCCTTAATCTCCAAAGGCTACTAATTCACCCCGTTTTAATGTCGCAATCTTACCACGAAACTTACGAATATAAAAGGCTTTCTCCTCAAAAGGGATATTTGCCTGAAGATTTATTTTTTTTAATTCTCTCTCATAATATCTTGATAAAAAAGTTATAAGCTCATTTTTTAAAGATTCTTCATCTTTTAGAGTAACTATTGTGTTATCAACTAAAATAGCCATCAAACTAGGTTCATCCGTTTTACCAGCAAGTGCAAGGGTAAACTCTTGAGAATGAAACTGAAGAAGTGATGGATCAAGAACATCTAGAATCTGATCTATAAACTGTGGGTGCTCTAATACTGTTTTTATAAGAGTTAATTCCCACATATCTTTATGAGTATTTTTTTGAATCAGCTGAGTATTTTGATGCTGATTATGCTTGTTTATTCTAACGAATGATGGGGAAACACCTAAGCGAGAAGCTAAGTAAGATTTATACGATTCTTGAAGTAAGGCAGATAGAGTTTTAAGATATGCACTCCCCTCATTCATAGCCGATTCTTTTGCTTTTGGGTCAGCTAAATCATATAAAGATATAGTCTCATCAAGTACAAACTCTATAAATGGTTTAGGATCTCTAAACATACTCGCCAACTCTTCAACTCTCCCATCTTTTACCATATCAGCAGGGTCTAAGCCACCTCCAAAGATAACAACACCACCGTTAAATCCAGATGCACTTAAAAGTTTTGCAGCTTTAAGAGCTGCTGCTTTTCCAGCTTTATCTCCATCATAAGCCATCACAACTCGTGGGTCACCCTTTCTTAAAAGTGGCAGATGCTCATTTGTAAGAGCTGTCCCTAAAGTCGCAACAGCATTATCAAATCCAGCTTGATGCAACATAATAACATCAAGATAACCCTCTGTAATTATTATTTCACTTTTTTTATAAAGAGCTTGTTTTGCATGATGATATGCGTATAGTAGGCGAGATTTATTAAAAAATGGTGTCTCGGGAGAGTTTACATATTTTGCTTGATGCCCTGTTATCGTTCTTCCACCAAAACCAACTAAAGAACCATTTGCTGAATGAATCGGAAAAGTAATTCTCTCTATAAATCTTGCAAAATTTCTCCCACCATCAAACCCAACCACACCCATCTCAACAGCTTCACCCATAGTAAACATTTGAGATTTTATATAGTTTATAGTTGAGAGAGATTCAGGAGCATAACCGATACCAAACTTCTCAACAGAACTCTCATAGATTCCACGCTCTTTTATATATGAAAGTGCTGTTTGTTTTGAGGTGAGTAAGTTTTGATAATACTCATTTAATTTATCCATAACTTGCGAGCGTGGTTTGTTATGTTTGTTATCAGTATAGCCAAGAGTAAAATTATAAGAATCTGCTAGTTTCTCTAAGGCTTCTGGGTAGTTAAGTTTTTCATACTCCATAACAAACTTAACAGAATCTCCACCAGCTCCACACCCAAAACAGTGATATATTTGCTTCTGAGGACTAACAACAAATGAGGGGGATTTTTCATCATGGAAAGGGCAAGGTGCTTTATAATTTACACCTGCCTTTTTTAACTCCACATAAGAGCCTACAACATCAACAACATCAAGTCTAGCTTTTAGGGCTTCTATGGAATCTTGGGTAATCATAATCGGATTATACCTTTTTATCCCCACTAATCATACTTGAGATTAAGCCTTTTTCATTTTTTAGTTCGTGTATAACTACACCACTTATATGAGCTACTACAAAAAATAGTATAAAATTAAATACAAGCTCATGTATCTCTTTTATATCGTGTGTTAAATCTTTAGCCATCCCTAATTCACTAGAAAAGAGTAGAACTATTCCACTCACTGCCATAAACAGAAGTGTTGCATAAAATATATAGTATAAAATCTGCACAGCTTTTTTATGCAAATCTAGTGAAGAGAAACTCTCTTTATTTGTACTATTTGTAAAATGTAGATAGATTCTATATAGAATCAAAAAACTAAGTGCATACCCTAAAATTATATGCCACTCCCACATACCTGCACGGATAGCTTTAGCTAAAATTTTAGCTTGTTCAACTGTGATTTCAATGCCAAACTCTGATAACTTACTCATCAAAATCTCAGAGTTAGTTCTCCAACTTAAAAATGTTTTTCTTAAAAATACAGTTCCCAATAAACCCAAAACAACAAACGCATTTAGCCAGTGCCATAACCTAAAACTCGCAGAATATTTCATAATTCATCCTTTGATTTTATATAACAATTGTAATAATTATAGCAGTTTAAGAGTTTAAAAAGCAAAGCCAAAAGGCTTTTACTTTTCTAGTAGTTTACAGGAGTTATTTTTTCGTTTGTTCCATCAAAGCCAGTTACATTATGCTCCATCGTATAATCAACAATTTGTTTTAAATCACCATTGATATTAGAGATAATTGCATTGAATCCTGTTTTTTCCTCTTCACTCATATTTACCATCGCATCTGCAAACATTGCTGAGAACATAAACTCTGGATTTAAAAATGAGATATCGATAGTTTTATTATCATCTGGATTTACAAATACTGCTATCTCACATGGAAGTGCAGCTGTATGGTACTCACCCGTAGTTAATGCCTCTTTTGCATAAGTTGGTGAACACGCTTCAACTATCCATGAACCACCCGGAACTTTTAATGGCTCTAATCTTCCTGATCTCCATGATGGTGTAACACCTGCTATATCACTTGGCAAAAGAGCTTTAAGGACAGATTCTTGAACACCAACAGTTCCCTCCTCATCACTTGTCATAACAGATATGATTTTAGATGCTATATTTTTTGCATCTGTTGAAGTAAATCCTGTTGAAGCCAAATCAGTTGTTGTATAAGAGTAGTGTCTATATGGTTCAGAGCCACCATTTGCCGTATCAGTAGTAGCGACAATACTAGACATAGTTGAGTAAATTGTTCCAAGTTTTTCTGAAGTTTTAGTATAATTCTCACTAGTAGCATCAAAAGAGTTATAAATCATAGCATATATCTCCTCTTTAACTTGAGTTGGAAGAGCCATCATCTCAGTTCTAAAATCACTATTTTCCATCTCTGGTGAATTAAATACTTCTGTAAAGAAAAGAGTAAAAATTGTTTCAGGATTTAACATATCTACATAGATACCATTCTCATCATTATATATACTGATTTCACATGGAAGAGCTGTTGTATGGTAGATTCCATTATCAACCTTAGCTCCATTTTCACCACCAACATTTGTAACACCAAGTGCTTTTCCAGCATAAGTTGAGTTACACACCTCTACAACTTTTACCTTTTTAGTGTTAGAAGGTGACATCGCTACTGCTGGGTCTATTGGAAGTTTAGTTGGGATACCAAGTATATTATGTTTTATATTTTCATCTGTTGCAACTTCAGAAGATTCATAACCAGCAAGAATCCAGTTAGAACCTTTAAATGTTTCACTATCAGATTCCGGTTCATTAACATTTGCCACATGTTTAGCAAATGTATTTGCTAACTCTGCTACCTTTGCATAAGTTGCCGTATGATTAACAGTTCCATCTTCATTTTTAATTGTTGGAAATGTTGCTACACGCTCATAAGGTGAAAACTCACCATCACCAAATGGTATAAGATCTGAAGTCTCTACTGGTGCAACTGTATCCTTATCATCACTACCACAACCTGAAAAACCTGTTGCTAAAACTGTCGCAAGAGCTACTGAGCCTAATATTTTTGTATATCTCATATAAAATCCTTAGTTATTTTCTGAAAATAATTATTATGAAATTTTATATAACAAAAGCTTTTATGTATAAAAATTAATTATATTATCTTTTAGATGTTTCAAAGAGCAACAATAAGTTATTCTTATAGTAAATACAATATTGTAATAACTATTACTTATTATTTTTGAATAAACTGTCCACAGGCTTTTAGTTCAGAACCTCTAAAAGTTTTATAGTTTTTGTCACCTTTTACAAACTCCTCATATCTTGCACACTCATCACTTTTCATACATATTTTGTTATCACAAGCTTTATCAACTGCCATAATCTCTTCCTTATTTAAAATAATAAGTGAAGTATATCATTAAATTAATTTATCATAATTATTTAATAAGCTTATTTTTAAATTCATAAGATAGAATTCGCTTATAATTAATATAAGGTCATAATATGAAAAAAATCATAACATCAACTCTATTACTAACTACACTCTCAATATCAGCTATCGCTTACGATTCTATAAAAGCTCAAACTATGGACAATTTTTACTCTAAATTTACACAAAAAGCTTGTGCAGATTCTAAACTATTTATATCAGCAGAAGAAACAATGAAAATGTTAAGAGAAAATAAGAAATTTATGATTCTTGACATCAGAACTAGAGGTGAAAGAGCTGTCGTTTCTATTGGATTAGAAAACTCTATCTATATCCCTATTAAAGATCTTTTCAAAAAAGAGAATCTTGATAAGCTTCCAACAGACCAAACAATTATACTTGTATGTCACTCTGGAACTAGAGCAACTTTAGCAGCGATTGGGCTTAAACAGATTGGTATCAAAAAAACAAGAGTTTTAAAAGGTGGATTAGTAGCACTTGCAGATGCAAACAACCCAAAAAACGCCCCTTTGAGATAATTCGGGATAATGGATGAAGATTTAAGAATCTTTAGTTATAATTTCAGTCAAATTTAAAAGAAAGTGGGTGATGTGATATGCCAGGAATAGTACTTCGTTCAGATGATAACTTTGATGCATCTTACCGCCGTTTCAAAAAGCAGACTGACCGTAACTTAATCGTTACTGAGGCTCGTGCTCGTCGTTTCCATGAAACTGAAACTGAAAAGCGTAAGAAATTCAAAATAGCTTCTCGTAAGAAAATGCTTAAGCGTCTTTATATGATGAGACGCTACGAATCACGCCTGTAAGCGTAAGCCTTCGGGCTTTCGTTTCTCTATTTAATTTTTAACTCCCAAACTTCACTTATAAATATTTTCTAATCATCTTTTCCAATTCATCAGAATCAATCGGCTTAGGTAAATAATCATCCATTCCAGCATCTAAAAATTTCTCTTTATCACCTTTTAGAGCATTTGCAGTTACAGCAATAATAGGAATCTGTTTTATACCATCAAGTAATTTTATCTGTTTTGTTGCTTCGATTCCATTCATATTTGGCATATTTTCATCCATTAGTATCAAATCATATTTAGTATTTTTAACCGCTTTTATCGCTTCTAAACCATCATTAGCCACCTCAGAATCTAATCCAAAATCATCAAGTAACATCCCCATTAGCATCTGATTTGATTTGTTATCTTCAACAATTAGAATCATACCATTTAGTTCAGTTTCATTAATCTCCTCTTCTATCTGTATCTCTTGTTTTTGTATAACTTCAAATATTGGTAAGGTAAAATAAAAACAACTCCCCTCATTTAATTTACTTTTAACACCAATCTCCCCACCCATCAACTCAACAAGAGCTTTAGAGATAGATAAACCAAGTCCTGTACCACCAAATTTTCTAGTTGTTGTACTATCCTCTTGTGTAAATGTGTTAAAAATATTATCTATATTTTTTTCATCTATCCCTATACCATTATCAGAGATTTTACAAAGTAATTCTTTTGTTTTGGTTTTATAACTTATCTCTATATTTATCACACTCTCGTCATAAGCAAATTTAATAGCATTACTTAAAATATTTGAAAAAACCTGTTTGATTCTGACAATATCGCCAAGTGTATTGTCTGGTAAATTTTCATCTATCTTGATTTTGATTAAAATATTTTTCTCTTGTGCCTTTTGGAAAAATAGTTCCACAACTTGATTAAAAACATCTCTAATATTAAGAGGAATCTGTTCCACTAAAAGTTTATGATTATCAATTTTAGAAAAATCAAGAATATCATTGATAATTGTAAGTAAACTATCACTCGATTCTTTTATAATTTTTAACTTTTTTTGTTTTTGCTCATCTATTTCACTTTTATATAAAATATCAACAAAACCTTTTATCGCATTTAGAGGTGTTCTTATCTCATGAGACATATTTGCTAAAAAGTCAGATTTTGTTCTCATAGCTATCTCTAGCTCTCTTGTTCTATCTCTAACCTCCTCCTCTAAATGCTCCTCTAACGCTTTTTGACGAGATATATCTTTGTATAAAACATGGATAACAGTATCATCCTCAAACTCTATTTTAGTCAAAGAGATATCACACCAGAAGTTTTCACCACCTTTTTTTGTATGAACCCACTCAAAACGGTGTGAACCATTTTTTAGACAATTATCTATCATTAAACTTGTTTTAGTATTAGAGCGTTCTCCATCTGGTTGGAACTCTGGAGATAATTTGGATGGATGAATATTTAAAAACTCATCTCTATCATCATAATGGAGCATTTTTAAAATTGCATCATTTGCTTTAATAAATCTACCATCTTTTATAATAAGCACACCATCTATCGAACCCATTGAGAGTGCTTCGTAATTTTTCTTCTCAATCTCTAGTTTTATAGTTCTCTCTTTTACAAGTTGTTTTAAATAATTAGTATGTTTCTTAAATATGAAATAGATTAAAGCTATGATAAAAATAAAAAATAAAACTATCTTTATAATCCATTGTTGATATATAGAGTTGTCTTGATTTTGAGTATAAATAAACTCATTAGGAACATTTGCTGTATCTAAATAACCTAAATCCTTAAAAGTATTAGCGATAGTTTGCCAACGCTTTTTATCCATCGTTCCAACTGCAATAAAAGGGTAAAGTGATTGTTGTTTTAAGATATTTGCTTCGTATCTTAATTTACTTAACGATAAAGATGGGTTATATTTCTCTTTTATAAGTTTTATCGTCTCCTCTACATTTTCAAAAGCATACTCCCACCCTTTTAAACTTGCTTCTCTAAAATCTTTTACAGTTTGTGGGTTGTTATTAAGATATTTTTGAGAAGTAAATAAAACATCACCATAAAAATCAACGCCATATTTGGCAGGTGTAAAAAGTTTATATTCTATGTTATGTTTTTCAAGCTCATAAGGTTCATTAGAAACATAAGAACTACTAATATCACATTTTTTATCTATTAGATCATCTATATTGTAACTTGTGGGGATAAAGTTTATTTTTGTACTATCGATACCATTTGCTTTTAAGATTGCTAAGAGTTCTATGTTATCAAGAGAGTGTTTGGCATGCATCACAGTTTTACCAACAAAATCTTTTAAACTCTTAATATTGCTATCTTTTGTTACAACCCATGCATAGGGGCTCTTTTGAAAAATCGAAGCTAATGCTACAAAATCTCTCCCCTTGTTAACCTCATAGATTATCTTAGAACTAGAGATTCCAAACTCAATTTTACCACTCTCAACATCATCTAATGTATTTTTTTTAAAGCCATCTAAAATCTCAACATCAAGATTTTTTTCTTTATAAAAACCTTTCTCTTTTGCCATATAAAAACCAGCAAATTCAAATTGATCTGTCCATAGAAGTTCAAGTTTTATTTTTTTTATATCAGAGGAGTGGAGTGCAATTGTAAAAAGAAGAAAAGTTAGAATAAGTTTCATAAATACCCATTGGAATTATTTTGAAATAATTGTAACATAATCATCTTTTACAATTATGGAGATTATGACTTTTTAAGATACTTTGTAAGGATATGAATCTTAACACCGTTTACACGACCCTCAATATGTTCAGCATCATTAGGAACTAAACCGATATTTCTAACAGCTGTACCCCTTTTTGCAGTAAAGCCAGTCCCTTTTACATCTAAATCTTTTGTGATTACAACGGTATCACCAACATTTAGAATCACTCCGTTAGCATCTTTATAAACTAAAGCATTTTCATCAGGAAGTCCAGCTTCTGCCCAAGCCTTGGTATCCTCTTCCATATACATCATATCAACTAAATCTTGACGGCCTAGAGCGTGTAAAAGTCTGAAACTCATCACAGCAACAGCAGGTGTTTCACTCCACATAGAATCGTTTAAGCAGTTAAAATGTGTTTCATTTAATTCTCCACTCTCTATCTGAGATTTACAGTTAGCACAAATATAAACTGATTGTGCAGTTGAACCATCTGAGGGTGAAACTTCTAAAGCACTTAAATTATCATCACTTCCACATAGTTCACACACGCCACCACTTCTTGCAATCAACTCTTTACTCATCTACTCTTCCTTGTCATTTTTGTTAAATTCTATAATATCTTCATCAGAAGTTTGTTGTTTATTTTTAGTGTTATCAAATGCTTTTTGAGCATCCTCTTCATTATAGAGCATACACTCCTCAGGAATCACTGCATTAGGCTCTGATGCTATTTGATTACACATCTGTTTGTTAAATGTAAATTGTGAACATCCACTCAAGATAAAAACGGCTATTATTAAAAATTTCCACATCTTATTTTCCTTTTATGATTAAATCTAAATATTTTGAAGGTGTTACTCTCATCATCTCTTGTGCCAACCATCTTATTTGAAAAAATGCAGCTCCAGAATCTCTTAGAGTAAAATAGTTTTTTAGGCTTCTAAGGTTAAATGTCACAACCATATCAACTTTTACATTATCAGTAATGATATGTTTAAAAGCATCTCCAACATTTCTTTTTTTCTTACCGTTTTGAAGAGCTTTATAAAGTGCATCTGAATCACCTTTAAACTCCTCTAAAAAAGGTAAAGAACTTTTAGCCACTGCTATCTCATTAAAATTTTCTACAATCTCTTTCTGATAAGAAAGCTTATCAAACATAGCTGAGATTTCAATTCGATTGTAGTTTTCATCACTTGTAACAAACATATTAAAACAAAGAATCTTTTTTATAAAAAACTCTTTATCACCCAAAGAGGCTACAAAAGCATTGATAAGTGAACTCATCGTGTAGCGAGTGCTTCTTACACTGATAGCTTGGATTCTATGTCTTGCGTGTTCTTGCAAAACCCCTCTTGAAGTTCCACGAATCAAGAAACTAAGACTAGCGTGTTCTAAGATTGAGTGGTGAAAATATGTCCATGCTAAGTCATCAAGTAAGTTTGAATCATCTATGGCATTTAACTCTTTACACATAGTAGAATCAGGCATAGAATCTTCAAGATTTTTTATAACTTCGTTTTCACTATTTGAGAACGAATCATAGCAAGTTCTAGCAGCAGTTTCTGCTACCCCTATACCTGTGTCTTGGAGTAAAACCACTTTTGGTTTTGAATATTTTATGCCGTAAATCTCTTCCATTATTTGCCTTGATTTTAATAAGGGTTTTTAAAGGTACCCTAATATTATTTAATAACTAATTGCTACGAACCAAATTCCATCTTTTTTTTCTTCTTTAACTGTTCTAGTGTTTTCAACAACCATATCTTTAGATTCTAGGTTTGTTTTATTTTTCATACTACTTGAATGAAGTGAACCATGTTGCGTATCATTTAATAAAATTTGAGTGTTGACCTTAACACGCCTACTTTGTGCAATATTTTTATAAGCATTTGTTTTTGCTTCATCTACGCTCATCCCTTGACCATAACCAATACTGTCTTCTTTGAGTGTTAAGTACCACTCAGGAGGTTTTATATCTCTAATCACCTCTGTATAATCAACATCTAATTTTTTTAAATTTATCTCTTTAGATGTAAAAGCAATATCACTTTTTCTAGAGTAAGCAGCATCTACCACATTAGCTAAATAAGTCTTTCCCTTATAAACTGTACTAATAGCAACCAATTCAAGTTTATCATCATTAACTCTATAATATACAGATGGTTTTAAATTTCTAATATTTTTTTTAATCACTCTTGCTAAATCTTTTTCTACCTCAAATTTGATTTTCTCTTTAAAACCATTTTTTTGTGATTTGATTAACAAAAAAATCTCTTCATCATAAGGATCGTAAGAGAGATACTCTAAACTAGGTTTAGCATACATTGTTGATAACATCAAGGTGGCTACTCTTTTTTGAGTATCATGAATATTCATTTTCCACTCATGTTCAGATTGGGTTAAAGCAGTTTTATACTTGTAAATATTTTCAATATTTTCTCTATCTGTCAAAAACTGATCAAATTTAACCATTTTATGTTTAGATTCAAATTTTTTAATATACTCTTTTTCTACTAAATCAAAAAAATAATCTTTTAAAATATTCATTTTTTGTGATAGCTCTAAGTCGTTCTCTTTTATCTCACTATTATTATCTCTTAGATATTTGTTTATAATTCTTTTAGAACTATAATTAGATGGATTATCCCATTTGATAAAATATTTTTCACGATTTTTTAAAATCTCAACATCATCTGAAAAAAACTTAACCAATGAACTCTCATAAAAATCAGCCTTAAAATTGCCGACACTATGTGATAAATCATTAACTGTTTCATCTGTTGAGTTCGAGATACTAGCATAACTTGATTTAGTAGTATTTATCATACTATCTACTGGTGCTAATGTTTTATCAATCATCGCACAACCAGATAAGATAAAAATAATAACTGATAGTTTTATTATATTTTGTATTTTCATCTACTTTTGAACTCCATCTAAAATAGGAACAAAATCACAAACTTCTAACTCTTTTAAAGTTATAGTAGAGCCATTTTTAGTAAAACGCATTATCACTTGTTGACTCCCCTTCTCTACTGGAGCTACTAAAATTCCACCATCAGATAACTGATCAAACAATTTTTGTGGAACTTTTTTTGCAGTTGCTGAGAAGAGGATTCTATCATAAGGGGCATATTGAATCCACCCATTTTGACCATCATCTGTTCTTGTATGAATATTATTTATCTTCAACTCTCTAAAACGAGATTTTGCTTGAATCATTAAAGGTTCTATACGCTCTATGGTAAAAACTCCACGAAACAGATGTGAAAGAACAGCTGCTTGATAACCACTTCCACAACCAACCTCTAAAACTCTATCAGCACCTTTTGCTTGAAGGTACTCAGTCATCTTTGCAACTGTTAGGGGTGAACTTATATATTGAGCTGCACCGATAGGCAGAGCATCAAGTTTGTAAGCATTATGTTTAAATCCTGAGGGGACAAAAGCCTCTCTGTTTGTAGAAGCTATCGCTTTTTTTACTTCATCACTAATTGAAAAATTTTTATTGCACTCCTCTGCAAGACGAGCTGTTTTTGTAGCTGTAATTCTATCCATCAATACCAATATCCATATATCGCCTCATTAGGGCTATCTCTTTTTTACTATACTCAAGCTCTAAGCAAGGCTTATTCCCATTTCTTTGCACTTCACCCATAGGGGTAATGATTCCACTCATCTTTGTACACTCTTCATCCATAGAATCACTAGCAACTACGAAACACTGGTTCATAATTGCCAGCGTTTGAGTAAAAGATTTAAAATGCTCAGTTCTTAAAACTCCCCAATAAGAGGGAACTGCTATAACATCAGCACCCTCTGATTTTTGCCATAACTCTTTAAAACGAAGTTCAAAACATATAAAAATCGCTATCTTAATCCCATCAACAGTAACGATTCTAATATCCTCATCACTCCCCTCACTCATATATTTATGTTCATCACCAAATCTAAAAAGTCTAGCCTTAGCTCTCTCATAAACAACTTCACCATTATGAAAAACTTTAGCAAAATTAAAAACTTCACCATCTCTTTTTTCTATAATTGTTAAAATGATTATTTTGTTAAATGAGATTTTTTTAATCTCCTCTATCGCTATATCAGCAAACTCTAAAACATCATCAAAATTATCATAATCATAAGCAGTTAAACAAACTTCAGGTGCAACTACAAGTGTGTTGTCTGAAGTTTGTCTTATAAGTGTTAGTAGAGTTTGTAGGTTATCGTTATAGTTGGGCGTTGTTTTAAAAAGTAGTGAACAAAGTGTGTATTTATCCATCTCAGAAGTCATCATCAAAACTCAAAGAACCTTTTGAGTAGTTAGTTACTGTTCCCTCAAAGAAATTTGTTTTTTGGTCGTTAAATTTTGCAAAATCATCTACCCATTTGATTGGGTTTTGTACATTATAGATTTTTGCAAATCCAACAGAATTTAGTCTTTCATCTGCTAAGTATTGTATATATTGATCAACAATATCATTTGTTAGACCTAAAATCTGCCCTTGAGTTATATATCTTCCCCATTCAGATTCTAGTTTTACTGCCTCTTTAAACATCTCTATAACTTCTGCTTTTAACTCATCTGTAAAAAGATCTGGTCTCTCTTTTTTAAGTGTATTTATAAGATTCTGAAAAAGAACCAAATGGGTCACTTCATCTCTTTGAATGAATCTTATCATTTGAGCAGAACCTAACATTTTTCCTGAACGAGCGAGAGTATATATGTAAGTAAATCCACTATAAAAATAGATTCCCTCTAAAATTTGATTCGCAAAACAAGCTTTTACAAAGTTAGTTTCTGATGGATTTTCAGCTAAATCTTTATAAATCTTTGCAATTGCATCATTTTTATTTTTAAGCATCATATCACGACGCCATAGTTCATAAATCTCTTCAGTATTACTAGAGATTGTATCAACCATAACAGCATAAGATTGTGAATGAAGAGCCTCTTCAAATGATTGACGAACTAAAATAAGATTTATCTCTGGAGATGTTACATAGGGATTTACATTATCAATAAGATTATTTGTTTGTAAAGAATCCATGAAAATTAATTGTGATAATGCCTTATCATAAGCAGTTTTTTCAGCATCTGTAAGATTTTTATAATCATTCACATCTCTATTCATATCAACTTCTGAGGGGAACCAAGTGTTGTTTAACATCACTTCCCAAAGGCTATATGCCCATTGATACTTAATGTTGTTTAACTCAAAAATACCTGTTGGATCACCACCAAAAATCTTTCTATCATTAACATTTTCTGTTGATTGAGGGTTATATATTTTTTTTCTATTCATATTTGGTGACTCCATTTTTTTAAGTCTGAGATTATAGCTATGTAAAGGTTTTATCTTGCTTATAAAG
>JAYEKJ010000166.1:0-1575 GCA_034660975.1 Campylobacterota bacterium | reverse complement strand
TTTTCAGTTAGACTTTCTTCTCCAAATACGGTTTTAACAAATTGAGTAAATCTGTATGCTATATCATCACTAAAAAAATCATCTTCAAGTACAGGGATAACATTGTCATCATCTATCTCAAATGTTGAATCAGTTGGCACTTCTTGTGCCATATTTGCTATAAGTAGTCCATCGCTATCAAGTGAATATCTACCAAACATAACACCAATAGCATATGATATAAACTGTTTCATAATTTCATCTGCTTGAAAGACTAACTGTCCGTCTATTATCTTAGTTTCATTTTTCAGTATCGTTATATCTTTTAGCTCTACATCTGGTGTAAGTTCATCTTGAAGTTCATAAATATCTATGAATAATCTATTTAGCTCTTCTTCGTTTTTATGTAAGTTTTTAAACTTCTCACTCCAACAAGTGCGGTAGTTTTTATAAGCTGTCTCAATTTTTGAGTCTGTTTTATGTTTTAATAATTCACTTTTAGTGAAATTCCATGATGTTTCTCTACTGTCCCATTCTTCTTTTGAGATGTCTATATTCTGTTGAGATAGACTATCTATAACTTCTTTTGTTTCTAATGAATTTGAAAGTTTGATAGGTAAACTTAAAATGTTTTCATTGTTAAAGTTCATTGTAGGATTAATTACTTTGATAAGGTAAGATAGAACTTTTGAATTTAACAGAGCCATTTGATAAATAATATCTGTCTTGACAAATGCTGTTCTACTACCATTTCCAAATAAAATAGTTTTAGGAGATAGTCTAACACCAAAATCGCTACTTGATACTAATGTCCAAGCAATACCCTCCAAAAAATAGAACTTTCCATCTCTTAATCTAAAGTTATTACCTTTAAGATTTTGTATATCGTAGCCATCATCTTTGAGGTTTATAATATCTTCAAGGTTTCCAAACCATCTTCTGTGCGAGCCACCATTAGTAATTGGAATCCATTTTCTATTTAATTCAAGCATTTCTTCTTTTGAATTTAATCCAAAACCAATGTTGTTGTTTTCCACTTCATACCAACTTCTAACAAACAAGCTATCTTTTCCAGATAACACTCCCGCTCTAACATCTGAATATTCATCAAATAGATTATTTGTTTCAAAAATATTTTTTATTTTATTACTCACCCAATATGCTATAGGACTACTAGGTATCTTTTCAAAATCATCTTGTTTAGCTTCATATCTATTTTTAGGATTAAAAAACTCTTTCTCTTTTTCATCACTACTTTTGTAGTCTGTTAGTCTTATGTATGTTGCCATTAGTTCAATCTCCCCATCATCTCAAAACTCTCACTATCCATCTTAGAAAACCCAAACCACTTTTTGCCCAAATCTTTCAGACTCGCTCCGATATGATAAATCTCTTTATCATCTATTATTAAAAATCTATCGTGTGAAGCGTCAAACTTTTTTATCTCTATGTTAGAGTATTGAGAGTTATATTTTTCTAAGTCAAGTTTTAATTGTTTTGATATAGTTTTTGTGTAGAGAGTTACTTTTACATTTTGATTTTTACTAAAGAGTGTTAGGACTGTTTCATCTATGTAATTGTCTATTAGTTTTATTG
>JAYEKJ010000165.1:22544-28170 GCA_034660975.1 Campylobacterota bacterium | reverse complement strand
CTTCACTTCAAACATCTATCTCTAAAGATTCTCAACATGTGCAAATAGCTAATACCATTGGTGTAGAAGAATCTTTTAAAGAGGAGGAGTGTGGTACGAAGACAATATATTTAGGAGATGGAACTAACTGGTTAAAAGGGATGTTTGGGATGGATTTTTATATTAATGATAGGTTTGTAAAAAATCATGGTGCTGAGCTTATCGTAGGATGGATATTATCACCTATTGGCTTATCTATAGGTTTTGCTACAGAAATAATTGGATTGCAACCTTTTCACGCATATAAAGATATAAGAAGTTGTGATACTACTAATGTGATAACACAAAACAAAGAAAAAACAAATTTAGGTAATTTTACTGGTTCTATTAAAGTAGAAAATACTAAAACGAATGAGATAGTAGATTATCCTTATACTAATAGCTCATTACCAATTGAGATATCTCTGCAAGATGAGAATGATATGTTTTCAGCAAGTAAAAGAACCATAGAATCTACTGATGCTCTTTTAGTATTTATTGATGGCAAGTATTATATAGATGGTAAAAACTATCCTGTTAAGGAGAGTAAAGAGATAAACAAGTAGTTCAAGGAGTGTAAGTACAAGAATAGATAAGGCAAAATAGTTTAAATTCCTAACTATTACCTTTTTTCTCCAAATATATTTAATATAAATTTTATGATTGGCTGGAATTCATCTTTTGATAAATCCCATAGATTAGTATCTATAAATTCATTTTCTTTTTTATACATAAATGAATCTTGTGGTTTATGAAGATTCTCACCCTTTTGTGAGTACATCGTGTAGGCATACACTTGTCCTTTATTTAAAGCCTTTGGATGAACCTCTTGTTTGAATACAAGGCATTTTTTATAATCATTAAAACATTCTACTATGTTATTTGTTTTTATAGTAGATAAAAGTAATGTTTCTAAATCACCTAAATCTTTGTTGTTTGGAGTTAGGAAAGTTTTTATGATTTCACTATCTATTTCAGAGTTTTTTATAGCACTTTTTATATTTTCAGTAGATGTTTCAAAGTTATCATCTGCATCTTGAATTATAAATATTTGAGATATTTCAATTTCTTTTGGTTTTAAAAGATTTAATTCTTTTTCTAAATTAGTCTGCCCATCCAAATTTATAATATATAAGTCATTACAATTATATACCTTCTTCGCTTGTTTAAAATCATCAAATTTTTGAGTTATTCCATTTTTTAAACAGACATACTTCACAAAGGCTACATCTGTAATACCTTCAACTAAAATATATTTTTTCATCTGAAATCTTCACCAATATCAGTGCCAAACAATAAGTTCTCATAATTCATAATGATAGGCTGAATCTTATTTTGATTATCTTTTATAAGTCTAACTGAAGTAATCTCTTTAAACTCTAGCTCTTTACTTGCATCGACTAATGTTTCAATCGTATCGCTATCGTGTGTAGTTACAAAAAGTTGAATATCCTCTTTTTGAACTATCTCTATTATAGCTTTCCATATATCTTTTAGTTTTGAATGGTGTATGCCGTTTTCTATTTCATCAATTAAGACTATTTTAGAATTTGAGTTTTTTAGTAGTGATGTTAAAATTTCTATGAATCTATTTGTACCTTCCCCTAACTCTGATGATAATAGTGATATTTGGGGATTTTTTAGATTTATCCTTAAATAAAGTTCATCTTCAACTAGTTGAGGCTCAATCGAACTAATACTAGAATCTAGTATCTGTAAGTACTCTAAAAACTTATGTTGAATACCTTTTGTTTGTATATATGAATAAAGTTGAACTAAATCTTTATTCGTTGGTTTAGTAGAATTTATATATGTATTTCTATTCTCTGGATAGTTATTTGATGTTTCACTAATAAGGTTAGTATATGGAAATATATTTATCGTTGTTTCTGTTTCAGATACTATAAAATTATTATATCGAGAATGATAGTCTGAAACTATTCGTGGATATTCTTTTTTTAGTTCGTTTAAATGAGTATGTTTGATTTTAATATTTTTATTATCTATTTTAAAAGATAAATTTAGCTCTGCAAAATATTTTTCTAAACTATTTAAACTTAATTCTCTATTTTGATATATATCTTTAATTGATGTAAGAAAATAATTTAGATCTCCTATATTACTCATCAAATATACTGCCTCCAACAAAGCCGTCTTCCCAACATTATTGCCACCACTAATAATGTTAATCCGACTTAAACCATCAAGCTTAAAATCTTTAAAACATTTATAATCAACTATCTCTATATTTTCTAACATTATAAATCCTACTCAGCTTTTTCAGCCATCTCTTCAACTTCACTTACAAACCTATCGACAAGGGCATCCTCATCAAGGTTAGCAACAACTTCGCCCTTAACCATAACAAGACCTTTCCCTTTTCCATAAGCGATAGCTACATCTGCGTGGGCTGCTTCACCTATGGCGTTTACAACGCAACCCATCACTGAAACATTGAGAGGTGTTTTTATGTGGGCTGTTCTTTTTTCTATTTCGGCTACTGCACTTACTAAGTCAGCTTCGATTCTTCCACAAGTTGGGCATGAGATGATGTTAAGTCCATCAGGCATCGCTCCAGAATCTTTAAGAATTGCTCTTGCAACGCTTATCTCCTCTTCTAACTCACCAGTGATAGATACCCTCATAGTATCGCCGATTCCATCAAGGAGTAATGCTCCAAGACCGATAGAACTTTTTACTGTTGCATGAAAAAGTGTTCCAGCTTCTGTTACACCTAGATGAAAAGGGTAGTTATTTTTAGGGCGTAACATTCTATACGCATCGACGGTTCTTTGAACATCGGAAGCTTTAAGAGAGATTTTAATATCATCAAATCCTAAATCTTCAAGATACTTGATGTTGTACTCAGCAGATGCTACCATCGCCTGTGCAGTTTGTCCGTACTTGTTTAAAAACTCTTTTTCCAAACTTCCAGCATTTACACCGATTCTTATTGGAATATTTCTTTGTTGACAAGCTTTTACAACTTCGGCTACTTTTTGTTTTGAGCCGATATTTCCGGGATTGATTCTGATACAATCAACAACTTCAGCAGCGATAAGAGCTAGTTTGTGTTTAAAGTGGATGTCTGCTACAAGAGGGAGTTCTATCTGCTCTTTTATGGTTTTAAGAGCATAAGCATCATCTTCATCAACAACAGCACAACGAACTATGTCACACCCTGCAAAATGAAGCCTTTTTATCTGCTTAACTGTGGCATCAACATCTTTAGTATTTGTGTATGTCATTGACTGAGTGCTTATGGGTGCATCACCACCAACTGCTACTTTACCGACGAATATTTTTTTAGTAGGGATTCTATTTATCATAGGGGGATTTTATCTTTTTTTGGATAAGAGGATGCTTTAATAGTTTTCATACGCAAAGCATATGAAAACAGTTGTGAGGGGTTTAAAATTTAAAATCTAAGTTTGTATATATATATCTTCCCGGCTCATTAACAAGCATAACATCACCAGTTGAGGTAGCTGTTATTAGGATTAAATCTACATAAGTGTTACTAAGGGCATAAGTTTCATCAAGTAAGTTATTTACACCTAAAGTAAAGTCAAAGTTTTTACTAACAGCATGTTTTACTTTCATGTTTACAACACTCCAACTATCTAGCTTTTGCTCACCATTATCACTATCTATGTTGTCCCATTTATCTGAAGAGATAAGCTCCATTGTTAGAGTAGAATCATTTTGGTACTCATAGTTAAGAGCTAAATTTCCTCTTAGTGGTGTCATATCTGCTAGGTCTGTATCTGTTTGTCCAGCTAAAGCCTCATCTTTCTCACCAACTTTATATGAGATTCCCATATCTAAAGTGATATCATCAGTTGCATAAACTGAAGCACTTAACTCTGTTCCATAAACAGTTGCATCTATATTTTCAAATGCATTAGTTTTAACACCTTTTTTGATATATATATAATCGCTAAGTTTTGAGTAAAAAGCTTTCACTTTAAAGCTAAAGATATCAGCAAATAACTCATAACCTAAATCAAGTTCTCTGTTTGTAGTTTGATCTAGTGTATCAGTTCCAATTACATTTCCCATAGAACCTGTAAAATAAAGCTCTCTTGCATCAGGAACACGCATCGCCTGACCAAATCCTAAAAATAGTTTAGAATCTCTATTTAGATGGTAAGTTGTTAAAATATTTGCATTTACTCCCGTATAATCATTATTTTGTAATGAGCCATTATTTGTAATCTCAGTTGAATCGTATCTAGCACCAAGAGTAACATCTAAATCACCAAAAGATTTTTGCAGTTTTGTGAAAATTGCCATATTTGTAGTAGTAGAATCATCTATACTTTTTCTTCCACCCATAAGAGGCATACCATTTTTTTCATAATGTCCATCCCATTTTCTCTCACTAACATCAACACCGGCTAATAGTTGATGCCCAGCGAAATTAAATGTGTTTTTAAGTTTAAGACCTTGCATATCAGTTGTTAACCAGTTAGTCATCACAGCATTAGGCATCCCTGTAACAGGATTAGTTCCAGTAGATGATTTTCTATAATCAGTACCCATAGGGTGGTCAACATCAGATTTGTAATATTGGATATTTATATTTTCATATGAATCGTTAATATTGTTTATTTGGTACTGGGCACTATAAATATTAGAATAATCATATATAGCATCCATTTTAGAGTTTGGATATAACACATCATCACTTCTGTTGGCTGTTGCACTTAGGTTAAGCTCTTGATCATCAGTTACTTTTATAAATGCTTTAGCCATAATACTTCTTTTTGAGTATGCTTTCATATCTTCATATTGTGGTTGATATACAGTTCCTGCTACGGCAGTTGAATCGGCATAGTTAGCAACTTGCTCTGACATTGTGTTGCCATCACCATCTTTATATTGGTCACTAGATTCTGATGTAGCACTTACTAAAACACGAACTCTCTCACTTCCACCACTAGCAGTAGCACCAATTTTTGTATAACCGAATGCTCCATAACCCATATTCACTTCACCATGAGCCTCTTTAGTGGGTGCTTTAGTTTTTATTTTTACCCCACCACTCATAGTTCCAAAACTCTCAACATCAAAAGGACCTTCGATAACTTCGATAGAAGCGATTTGAGAAGCTAAAACATGAGAAACTGGTGGATCCATTCTATTTACACAAGCTCCACAAGTTTTTGTTCCATCAACCTCTACTGAGATATTGTCTCTTTTTTGACCACGAATATAGATATCATTTGCGATTGCACTACGGCGATTCATGTCGATACTTGGAACACTTGTAGTTAAAGCTTGTGCTATGTCTGCTGATACTTTTGCATTTTGACTAACTTCTGTAAGAACAGTTGATTCAATGCTAATTGGTGCTAATTCAACTTCAGTTGCATAAAGTGAAGAGAGAGCTATTAAAGATAAAGGGATGATTTTTTGCATATAGAGTACCTTGTAAATATTTGCAAAATAATATAAAAACTCTGTTACAAAACTGTTAAATTTAGATAAAATTTCTTTATGAATAAAATAGAAAAAATAAAAAGAGTGTTTCTAATAGCTTTAGGTTTTGGTCTTGCGACCTATTTGATAATGAGTGGAGTAGCTATGCTAGAGAGTTCATCAT
>JAYEKJ010000165.1:3273-22444 GCA_034660975.1 Campylobacterota bacterium | reverse complement strand
AAGTTCATAGTAACACAGTGAAGTGAACCGTGTTGTTTTATGAGGGTTGAGCAGTTTATAGGGATTATATCTCTATTTTTGAAATTATCTTCAAATATTTGAAGTGCTTTTTGATCCTCTTTAACCCCATAAACTGGAACTAAAACAGCTCCATTTACAAAAAGAAAATTTGCGTAAGTTGCAGGTAGTCTCTCCTCTTCAAAATAGATAGCTTCTGTCATTGGAAGAGGGATTAGTTTATAGTTGTTTGTTTGAGCAATGTTTTTTAGTTCATCCTCCATCAGTTTTAACTCTTCGTAATGTTCATCCTCTTTATTTTCACAAGCCACATAGATAATAGTTTTCTCATCTATGAATCTAGCTAAAGTGTCTATATGAGAATCTGTATCATCACCTGCAAGGTAGCCATGGTTTAGGTAGAGTATATTTGTGGCACCGAAAAATTGATTTAGTTTTTTAGTTATTTGTATTGAATCTAGATTTTTATTACGATTTTTATTAAGTAAACAGCTTGAGGTTGTTAAAATTGTTCCAACCCCATTACTCTCAACTCCACCACCCTCTAAAATAAAATCGATAGATTCTAAATTGCATGAGTAATGCTTAGAGATGGTTCTACTCATAGCATTGTCTTTGGTAGCTTCAAATTTATCACCCCATGCAGTAAAGGTGAAATCTAAAAGTTTAATCTCTTCATTCTCCTCAATAGATAAAGCTGAAGAATCTCTAGCCCAAGTATCATCTGTTTCATACTCTATAAAAAATAGATTCTTATTCTCTTTAAAATGAGGTTTCACTCTTTTTATATCATCACAAACCACTAAGCATTTTTGGTATCTGATAATAGCATTTATGATACCTATAAAATTTTCTTCAGCCTCTTGTAGATACTCAATCCAGTCAGTTTTTGCATGTGGAAATATTATTTGTGTAAAACTTTGTTTTTCAAACTCTGCAATCAATCTTTTCATTTTCATCCCTTTTTTTTAGCTCCCTACGGGCGATATAGCAAATAAGGGTTTTTAAAGGTGCCCATCAACACCATTGACTTAAGCATATAGACACTTTGGAATTCGAGATTCCAATCCTTAAGTCATGGTGTTGGAGACGCCCATAATTTTAAAAACATAAATTCCCCTAATAAACTTTGCATAAAATAGCTTGTGCAAGTGGTCTAATAAATTTGTAAAATATTATCAAATAGAAACTTAAAAAAATGAACACATTTTGATATAATTCATCCATGGCAAATATAATTTTAAATAAAAATAATTTTTTTAATAATCTTAAAATAATTTTAAAGAAAACCAAATCAAAAGATAAGATAGCGTTGGTTTTAAAAGATAACGCTTATGGTCATGGAATCATAGAGATTGCAGAGATGGCACAAGAGTTTGGTATAAGTAGGGCAGTTGTTCGGAGCTATGATGAAGCTTTAAAAGTTGAGCAGTTTTTTGAGTATGTTTTAGTTTTAGCAGATTGTCCAAAAGTTTATAATGAAAAAATAAGATACACAATAAATGATCTAGAATCTATAAAAAAATTTCCAGAATCGACAAAGGTTGAGTTAAAAGTTGATACGGGTATGCATCGTAATGGAATCGCTATGGATGAGTTAAAAGAGGCACTTAGTGAGATAAAAAAGCAGGGGCTTATTTTAGAGGCTGTTTTTACCCACCATAGAGATGCAGATGAGTTGACAAGTGAATGGTTTTGGCAAAATGAAAATTTTAAAAAAGTAAAAGATGAGTTAAAAGAGTTAGCTTATAAAAATCTTAGATTTCATTCATCAAACTCAGCTTCACTTTTTAGAACTCAAAGTTTTGATGAAGATATGGCTAGAGTAGGGATATGTGCTTATGGGTGTATGGAGCTTCCTAAAGCTTTAGAGGTTGATGGTTTTAAACCAGTTTTATCTATTTATGCAAAGAGAATCTCATCAAGAAGATTAAAAAAAGGTGAGGCTGTTGGTTATGGGGCTACATTTAGAGCTCAAAAAGAGTGTGTAGTAAGTAGTTATGATTTTGGTTATGGCGATGGTTTTTTAAGAGTAATCTCAAACAATTACACCACTCCCCAATCTAAAAAACTTGTTGGTAGAATCTCAATGGATAATAGCTTATTTCTTTGCCAAGATGAAAAGATTTTAATTTTTGATGATGCTAGAGTTATCGCTTCCTTAGCTCAAACAATTGCTTATGAGATTTTAACATCCTTAAAAAGCAGTATTAAAAGAGAGGTGATTAGTTGAGATTTAAAATAGGGATAATTGGGATATTTTTAATCTTAGTAAATATATTAAATGCAAAAGTGATAGCTAAAATACCAGAAGCATCTGGAATCTGTTTTATAAAAAAATCAAATAGTTTAGTTGTTGTCAATGATGAGGGATGGATTTATGAGCTTAGTATCGATGGAAAAATTAAAAGAAAGAAAAAGCTGGGTAAATATGATTTAGAGGGTGTTGATTATGATAAAAAAAGTAAAAAATTAGTCATAGTTGTTGAAGGGAAAGAGAGTCTTTTATTTGTAAATCTTGATAATTTTAAGATAGAAAAAGAGATTAAAATTAAAAGGTCATACAAAAAGATTAATATACTTAAAAAATCAAAAGGTAATGGTCTTGAAGCTATTGCTATGGAAGATGGTGATATCTATGTATCAAATCAATCTAAAATAAAAGATAAGAAAAAGTTAAAAGAGAATGCTTCTGCGATTTTGAGAGTAAGTGGTATTAATAAAAAAAAGATGAAGATTAAAGAGGTTTTTAATCATGGTTATATAGATATAGCAGGGATCACTTTTCATAATGGATTCTTATATATGGTAAGTGATACAAAAAATTTACTTATAAAATATAGTTTAGAAAAAAATAAAACTATTTCAAAAATAAAATTACCATCATCCGCACAAGAGGGTATTTGTTTTGATAAAAATGGTTATATGTATATAGCTGATGATAATGGTCAAATATTAAGATATAAAGAAAAAAACTATAAACTATAAAATATTTAATTTTTTTATTTACTCTTCCCATAGAGGTCATCTATCTGCTATAATACGGAAATACAATTTAACACTTAGTATATGCTTAAAAAACAAGTATAATTACATTATATTTAGAGAAGTTAGAGGTTTAAAATGACATATGGTGAATATTATTATCTCATAAAATATGATATGAGATTAAAAGATGGGGTTTGGGTTACTAATAAGCCAAGAATTACTATTCCATCAAAAATGAGTAGAGAGGAAGCACTTGTTTATTATACAAAAAAATTCTCTGACTATTGGGAACGGGTAGGTTTAAAAAAACAAGACTAGGGTAAAACTCTTTTGATTTTCCAGTATTTACTTTTCCAATAAGGGTTGTGGATACTAGATATGCTTACCCCATTTTTGCTAGAGGTGTGCATAAATTTATCTTTTTCAATTATGATTCCTGTATGCCTTGTATCATAAGCAGTTTTAAAAAAAATCAAATCCCCACTTTTTGAATTATATCTTTTAATTTTATAACCAACTTTTGCTTGATTTTTTGTTGTTCTTGGTAGTTTTAATCCAAAAGCATCTCTATAAACTGTTTGTATAAATGATGAACAATCAACTCCATTTAAAGTTTCTCCACCATATTTATAAGGTGTACCTCTCCATTTATTATACTCTTTGTAAAGAGCTTTTGTTATATTTTTATTGTCTTGTAGATTTATATGTAATTGCTGATTTGTTCTTTTTGTATAGCTTGGATTACCTCTTGTTGAGCATCCACCGAGTAAAATAATGAGTGTGAAAGAGGTAATAAAATAAAATGAGCTCAAGTAGTTATTTTAATAATTGCATTTGGGAAGATAACTCCATCTACTCCAAGTATAGCTATCTCTGCAATCTCTTTTTCATCCTCTATATGAACTAAAATCTTAGAATCAAAAAGGTAGTTATTTGCGATATTTTGAATAGTTGAAGAGAGCTTTTTTTGTATGATTATAAATGAAGCGTTAAGTACTGAGGCATAAATAACTTCAGTTACATTTTTTACACCAATAGCAAAATTTATCTCATTAAAGTTGAGATGTTCTATAATATCTAGATTCTCCTCAGAAAACTCGATAAAAATAGTTGATGATGGTGGAGTGTTGTGTATAGCTTGAATATCTTGTATATGGTAAAAAGATGGACTATCTATAAATCTATGACCGAAAAGCAACATTATTTTTTATCCACACATTCACTACAACAGTAGTATTTATTATCGCTAATAATACAATCATCAACACTTGCATAAGTTCCACAACTAGCACACTCAACCATATCATTACTCTCTTGATTTGTATCATTTTTCTTTTTAGTATTTTTTAATGGTTTCTTTTTTATAAATAAGAAATAAACAACAGCTATAACCCCAAGAACAAGAAGAATTTTTAAAATCATCTCTAACCTTTCATCAATAAATAGTGTCTATTTTTAGTTTGTATGATTTGATGTTGCATATCTTCATCTACTTCTTCATAAACTTTTTCACCCTTGTAAAAAAGTAGTTGGGAGTTTTCATCACGAAAATTTTCACTTAGTTTTAAAAGCATTTTTGTGTCAGTTACTGCACGAGAGGTGATAATATCAAAAATCTTAGACTCCATATTTTCAACTCTTTTTTTAACAACGCTTACATTATCTAAACCTAAATCAGCTTTTATAAATTGTAAAAAACTAACCCTTTTTGTTAAGGGTTCCACTAAAGTTACTTGTGTCTCTGGTAGGGCAATAGCTAAAATCATACCTGGAAAACCAGCTCCTGTTCCTATGTCTAAAAGTGTGTTAACTTTTGGTAAAAAACTTACTGGGAAAACAGCATCATATATAAAATCATTGATTGTCTCTTCATCTTTTGCACCGGTAAGGTTATGGATTTTATTCCATTTAAAAAGGTTTTCTTTATATTTTTGAATATTAAACCAAAAATTTTCAGGTAATTCTATTTTTTCATTTGTAAGTGTTGTTTTTAAATCTGTCAAATTTTGTCTCTTTATCTGTTTTTTGAATTTTCTTTAAGAAATATACTCATCTCATCCATCGGTATAGGCTTTGAGTAAAAATAACCTTGAATATCACTAGATCCATTGGCGATTAAAAACTCTTTTTGATACTCAGTCTCTACACCCTCAGCAATCAGATTCAAGTTTAAACTTTTACCAAGTGCTATGATAGCTTTTGTTATAGCAACATCATCCTCATCATTAGGGATATCTTTTACAAAACTTCTATCAATTTTTAATTTATCAAGTGGTAGTTTTTTAAGGTAACTAAGTGATGAGTAGCCAGTACCAAAATCATCTATCGCTATCTCTATACCAAGATTCTTAATCTCATTTAATTTAAGAATAGCTTCATCTGGATTATTCATAATTTGCCCCTCTGTAACTTCAAGCTCAAGCCACTTAGGAGAAAATTCTAGAGAGTTTATAGTTTTTAAAAGCATAGGGATGAAATCTTTTTCATTGAGTTGTCTCATAGATAGGTTGAGTGCTAAAACACCAGGATTTAACCCATCTATATACCATTGTTTAAATTGTTTCATTGCCACTTTCATAACAATCCTATCAATATCTATGATAAGTCCATTCTCTTCAGCAATAGGGATAAATTGATCTGGATAGATAAAACCTAACTCGGGATGCCTCCATCTAACAAGAGCTTCCATCCCAATTATTTTATTTGTTATAGCGTTGAATTGTGGTTGAAAATATACTAAAAATTGATTCTCTTTTATAGCAATTCTTAAATTGTTTTCAATAGTAATTCTTTGGAATGCTAAAGATGTCATCTCTGATGAGTAAAATTGAAAATTATCTCTACCCTCATCTTTTGCTTTATACATAGCACTATCTGCAAATTTTAGTAGATCATTTTTGTCTCTAGAATCATTGGGAAATATACTAATCCCTATGCTTAAAGATATAAAAAGTGTTTGCCCATTAACGATAATAGGCTCTTTTATTGCATCAATAATTTTAGTAGCTAATTCAGATGGTACTTTTATATTTTTTATATTTTTAAGGATAATAGTAAACTCATCACCACCAAGTCTGGCTAAGGTATCCTCTTCTCTTAATAATTTTTTTAGACGAGAAGCTGCTTCAATAAGCACTACATCACCAACATTATGACCAAGTGTGTCATTGATTTTTTTGAATTGGTCTAAATCTATAAATAAAAGGGCAAACTGTTTTTTATTTTTTTGTGCCATTGAGATAGTTTGTGATAATCTATCATTGAAAAGAGTTCTATTTGGTAAATATGTTAGAGTGTCGTAGTTTGCTTTTTTATGTAACTCTTTTGCTTGCAGTTTTAAAAGTTTTTCATCCTCAATCTGTTTTGTTATATTTGTATCAAAGATAACAAAAGCATCTTCATCTTTATATTTTATAGGATGAATTAACGATTGAACATGGTAAGTTGAGCCATCTTTTCTTAGATGCTTAGTACGGTTTAAAAGTTGACCATCTTTTAAGCCTTTTTTTCTCATGGCTAATGCGGCTTCTCTTGTTATCCCTGGATTAATATCAAAAATACTCATCTTCAATAGTTCATCTGAACTATATTTAAGTGCTTGTGTAGCACCCTTATTTACATATATATACTCAAATGTATCATAATGAATTATATAGATCTCATTAGTTGAGTGCTCTATAAGATGCAAAAACTCTTCTGCATCTCTTTGTATATCAACTTGTTTAGTTATATCTTGAGTTGAACCTATTAGTTTATGAGGAGTTTTATTTTCATCAAAAATCACTTTACCATTTAAAAGTATATCTCTTCTTTGACCATCAGCTCTTCTGATTCTAGCATGAAATGTTGCAACCTCTCCTGTTTGCATAGCTTTAGCAAGGGTGGCTTGAGCCTTAGGTATATCCTCTGGAATAAGAAGGGAGAAAAAAAGTTCTAGAGTTGGTTCCGTGGTACTTTTATCAAGTCCATATATATCATAACTTTGATCGGACCATATAGATTTTTTTGTTTTTAGATCAATTTCCCAACTTCCGAGATTTGAGATAGATTCTAATCGTTTCAATGAATCTTCCCTAGCTTTTAGCTTTAAAATAGCTGTCTCAACATCATCATTATTTATATCTATTGGCATACTATATATTCCTCTCTAAAGTAGATGACCCATTTCATCTTTTTTTACATCTAAGTAATCTTTATTATGTTTATTTGAATCCATAATAATAGGAACTCTATCCACAATTTCAACATTAGTTAATGAACTAATCTTGTGTGGATTATTTGTTAATAGTTTTATTTTTGAGATTCCAAAATGATTAAGTATAAAAGGTACTATCTCATAAGTTCTCTCGTCGGCATCAAACCCTAATTGATGATTTGCTTCAACTGTATTTGCACCTTTATCTTGAAGAGCATAAGCATTTATCTTATTTAAAAGACCGATATTTCTACCCTCTTGCCTAAGGTAGATAACCATACCATTAGTTCTTTGTGCTAACTCTAAAGCATACTCCAACTGATCACGACAATCACATTTTAAACTACCGATAGCATCGCCAGTTAAACATTCCGAGTGAACTCTCACAATTGGAATCTCTTCAAGGTTCTCTTTGTAAATTACTAAATGCTCTTTTTCACCTTCTTTGAAGGCTTTTACTTTAAAATCACCAAATTTTGATGGT
Source organism: Campylobacterota bacterium (assembly GCA_034660975.1). Taxonomy (GTDB): domain Bacteria; phylum Campylobacterota; class Campylobacteria; order Campylobacterales; family Sulfurimonadaceae; genus Sulfurimonas. The sequence continues at coordinate 14,759 of JAYEKJ010000165.1, read as the reverse complement.
AAATTTGCTATTTCTGAAATTTTTATATTCATTAAATTAATCTTTAAAAGGGTAAAATATTTTTATAAAAATTATTATAGCAAAAAAAAGGTTTAAGAATGTTTCAAAGATTTCGTAGAACTCGTTTAAATAAGCATCTTCGCTCATTAGTGAGAGAAACAACAGTAAATGTAGAAGATTTTATCTATCCACTTTTTATCCGTAGTGGTGAGGGGATTAAAACAGAGGTCTCTTCAATGCCTGGTGTTTTTCAGATGAGTATAGATGAGATTCTAAAAGAGTGTGCTGAGTTAAAAAAGCTTGGAATCTACTCAATTATTCTTTTTGGGATTCCTGATGTAAAAGATTCTATCGGTTCTGATAGTTTATGTGAACATGGAATTATTGCTTCATCGATAAAAGCTATCAAAGAGGTTCATCCAGATATGTTTATTGTAACAGATTTATGTTTTTGTGAATATACAGATCATGGGCATTGTGGAATTATTGATGAGAAAAATGAAACTGTAAATAATGATGCAACTCTTGAAATTTCGGGACAACAAGCAGTGATTCATGCAAAAGCTGGAGCTGATATGATTGCACCTTCTGGGATGATGGATGGGATTATTGAGACATTAAGAGCCTCCCTTGATGGAGCAGGGTATGAGAATCTTCCAATTATGGCATACTCAACAAAGTTTTCATCAGCTTATTATGGACCATTCCGTGATGTTGCAGAATCAACACCAAGTTTTGGAGATCGTGCATCTTACCAGATGGATCCAGCAAATCGTCGTGAAGCGATAGCTGAATCTATCTCTGATGAGCATCAGGGTGCTGATATTTTGATGGTAAAACCAGCTCTTGCTTATCTTGATATTGTAAGGGAGATAAAAGATAATACTTCACTACCGATGGCTGTATATAATGTAAGTGGGGAGTATGCAATGTTGAAAATTGCAGGTAAGAATAACCTCATTGATTATGATAGAGTGGTTATGGAGACAATGATTGCTTTTAAAAGAGCAGGGGCTGATATAATCATCTCATACCATGCAAAAGAGGTTGCAAAACTTTTGCAAACATTAAAATAAAAATGTAGGAGAAAATGCGTAAAATATAGACTTTTTGAAGACAATAACTTTTTAGTAATATATCTAAATTATTGTTAATATATTTAAGTGTATAATAGTCGCATATTAAAAAATTTAGGGAAAATAATGAGACATTTCTTAACGCTTAAAGATTATACAAAAGAAGAGATATTAGAGATTATTGAGATTGGTTTAGAGATTAAAAAGAACTTGAAGAATAAGGTATATAAAAAAGAGTTAGAGATGCAAACTCTTGGGATGATTTTTGAGAAAAGTTCAACAAGAACAAGAGTTAGTTTTGAAACTGGTATGTTTCAGCTCGGTGGACATGCACTATTTTTATCAAATCGTGATATTCATCTTGGTCGTGGTGAGCCTGTAAAAGATACAGCAAGAGTTATCAGTAGTATGTGTGATATGGTGATGATCAGAACTTTTAAACACTCTATGATAGAGGAGTTTGCAAAGTATTCTAGTGTTCCTATTATCAATGGACTAACAGATACTTACCACCCTGTACAACTTTTAGCTGATTATATGACTATGGTTGAGCATAATGTAAGTGAAAATATCGTTGCTGCTTATGTTGGTGATGGTAATAATATGACAAACTCTTGGATGATGTTAGCTGCAAAACTAGGATTTGAATTAAGAATCGCTACACCTAAAGGTTATGAGGTTGATGGTGATGTTTTAGAGGATGCTTTAAAAATGGCTAAAGAGAGTGGAGCAAAAATTACAGTTAGTAATGACCCTAAAGAGGCTATACATGGTGCTACAATAGTTACAACTGATACTTGGGCTTCGATGGGTCAAGAGGATGAGAAAGAGCAAAGAGTTAAAGATTTTAAAGGTTTTATGGTTGATGACTTGATGATGTGTTTAGCTAAGAAAAATGCTAAATTTTTACATTGTCTTCCAGCTTATAGAGGGCAAGAGGTAAGTGAGTCTGTACTAGAGGGTCATGCAAAAATTGTTTTTGATGAGGCTGAAAATAGACTTCATGCTCAAAAAGGTCTTATGGTTTGGTTGGATAGACAAAGATAATCAATAAGTGAGGTTAAAACCTCACCTCCAAGTTAACTCTAGTATTTTATCCCAGTTACAGTTCTGATTTGCTCCATCATAGGAGTGGCAATATCACTCGCTTTTTTAGCACCAAGAGAAAGAATTTCTCTCACTTCACCTTGATTAGCCATGTAGTATTCCCGTTTTTCTCTATACTCTTTAAAATATTCCCACATAACTTCACCTAAATAGATTTTAAAATGACCATGACCCTCTCCACCTTTTTTATATCTCTCTTGAAGTGCCATTAAATTTTCACCCTCTAAAAATAGTTTAGCCATGTTGTAAACATTACAATTTTTAAACTCTTTTGGTTCCTCCATCGCTACATTCTCAGTTACGATTTTTTTGATAGTTTTTAACTGTTTTTTCTCTTCACCAAAAATATTTACAATATTTCCATAAGATTTAGACATCTTTTGCCCATCGATTCCTGGAACTGTTGCTACATCTTCCTCTATTTTAAACTCTGGAATCTTAAAAATATCACCATAGGCATTGTTGAATTTTATAGCTATATCTCTAGCAATCTCAACATGTTGAATCTGGTCTTTTCCAACAGGAACTATGTCAGGTGAAAAAAGTAAAATATCAGCTGCCATAAGAACAGGGTATGAAAAGAGGGAATGGTTAGCGGCGATTCCTTTTGCAGTTTTATCTTTGTAGCTATGCGCTCTCTCAAGTAAGCCCATAGGTGTAAATGATGATAGAATCCAGTATAACTCTAAAACCTCTTTCACATCTGATTGAACCCAAAAAGTTGATTTTTCTGGATTGATTCCAAGTGATAAAAAGTCAGTTGCAGTTTGCATAGTTAAACCAGCTAACTTCTCCCCACCATTACCACTACTCATCGCGTGGTAGTTAGCTATAAAAGCAAAAGTTTCACTATTTTTTTGAGCTTCTACCATCTGCTTTATAGAACCAAAATAATTTCCAATATGTAAATCCCCTGAGGGCTGAATACCTGTTAAAACTCTCATATATATTCCTGTTGTTAATAATGTTATTAATTTATTATGCAAATTATAATATAATTCACGCCAAAAGTATAATAAATTATTACTTCTAGGAAAATATTTGAAAACTCTTTTTTTACTTTTTTTATTTATAAATTTAATTGCACAGGATGACTATTCTTTTCGTGTGGCTTATGGAAAATCAACAAATAGCAATCTGGGTGAAATTTTTGTTGGAGATATTAAATCTTCATCACATGATTATCGGGTATTGTCTTTTGATGGGGGATATCTTTTAAAAAAGAATTTATGGGATATACCTTTGGACATATATCTCAGTAGTGGTCTTGGATATTATGATGAGGATAGTGTTGCTAAGAATGTATTTGAGGGTACTCTTTATTTCAAATTCTTTTATAATCTGGATTTTTGGCAAAATAGAGTTCGGATTGGTTTTGGTGAGGGTATCTCATACACGAATAGATATTTAAGAGTTGAATATGAAGAGGCTGTTTTAGACAATGATAGACACTCTAAATATTTGAACTATTTAGATATTAGTTTCGATATTGATTTAGGTTTATTGGCTGATTATAAACCATTGAATGGAACAACATTTGGTTGGGCTATTAGACATCGCTCGGGTATTAAAGGGCTAATAAATTCTGTGGAAGAGGGTGGTGTAAACTATAACACTCTTTATATAGAATCAAATTTTTAATAAAGGTTAATTTATGTACAGTTGGGTTCTTTGGTTTCATGTAATATCGTTTATCTCTTGGTTTGCAGTGTTGTTTTATCTCCCTAGACTTTATGTTTATCATGCAGAAAATATTGATAATAAAGGTTTTGTAGAGGTTGTAAAGATTCAGGAGATGAAACTTTTTAAATATATTGGTGTACCATCTATGTGGGCAACAATTTTAAGTGGTTCATATTTATCTTATGAGATAGGTTTTAGTGGTAATGGATGGTTACATGCTAAGATATTTTTTATAGTTCTTTTAGTTGCATATTTTTTCTCGATGGAGAAGTATAGAGTTGAATTTTTAGAAGATAGATGTCAAAAGAGTGGAAAATTCTTTAGAATTTATAATGAAGTTCCAACACTACTAATGTTGTTTATAGTAGCGATGGTAGTTTTTAAACCGTTTTAAAAACGGTTTATTTTTCACCTTTTTTCTTAGCCTTAAATAGTAAAGGTGTTCCACTAAAGTTAAAAGCTTCTCTCATTTTATTTGTTAAGTATCTTCTATAAGTAAAATGAAGACCACTTGGTTTGTTCATAATTATCGCTATTTTTGGTGGTCTTGTTTCATACTGTGTTCCGTAGTAGATACGGATAACTTGACCACTTACACTTGGTAAAGTGTGTCTTCTTAAAGCTTTTTCAATCACTTCATTTATTTTAGAAGTTGGGATTCTTTGTGAGTAGTTTGCATTTATCTCTAGAATCATATCGTGAAGCTTATCAACTCTTAGATGAGATTTTGCAGAGAGAGTGATGATAGGTGCATACGCTAAGAATTTGAACCTTTCACGAACCTCTTTAATTATCTTATCATGCTCTTCCCTTTTAGATATATCCCACTTATTTAAAACTATGATAGAAGATAATCTATTGCTATCAACAAGTCCAGCAATTTTCTCATCCAAATCTAAAAAAGGCTCACTTGCATCAAGAACAATTAAAGCCATATTTGAGTTTTCAAGCATCTCAGTTGTACGCATAAGAGCATATTTTTCAATCCCTAAGATTCTACCACGACGACGAAGACCGGCAGTATCTACAAATGTGATTTGCTTATCTTTATACTCTACAGTTTCATCAATTGGGTCAATAGTTGTTCCAGCAACAGCACTTACAACTGAACGCTCTTCACCAAGTAAAGCATTTAAAAGCGAAGATTTACCAACATTTGTTCGCCCAATTATTGCGATTTTGATGTGGTTGATATCCTCCTCATCAAACTCTTTAATTCGGTCATTATTTCCAAAAATAGTATCATCAGTAATGATACCATCCATCTCATCTTCATCCCAATAGGTAAAACCATCATCCTCATCATCATGATTAGAATCTTCAAAAAAGTCTTCATCAGAAATCTCAGGCTCAATGATATTTATATCCTCTTCCTTCTCTTCTTCATCCTCTTGTACAATGTCAGAATCTGGAATTTTAGAAGCTACCCAATCAAGCAGTTCTACCGTATTACGGTTATGAGCAACAGAGATTCCAAAGATAGCATCAGTACCAAACTCATAGTATTCCCAAAGCTTCTCTTTCATCTTGTCATTGTCAATTTTATTTACTACAAGAGCCATATCTTTACCCATAGCTTGAAGCTCATAAAATAGTTTTTTATCCTCTTCCTCAGGTAAACCTTTTCCATCAACCATATAAAGGATAATGTCAGCTTTATAAGCAGCTTTTAAAGACATCTCTTTAATTTTGTCAAAAAGTTCACACCCTTTATCTAGTCCACCAGTATCAAGAAGTTGCACCTCTTTGTTAATTATGACAGTAGTTCTTCTTTTAACATCTCTTGTAGTACCAGCTACATCAGATGTGATAGCATCTCTATTTTTTACTAAACGGTTAAAAAGTGAACTTTTTCCAACATTTGGACGACCGATTATGGCGATTTTTTTCATGATAATACCTAGTATGAAGTTATGGGTTTTAAATAATTAAGGAATTATATCTAAATAAGAAGAGATTTATAACGAGTTTATATGAGATTAATTCTCTCAAAAGAGAGAATTTATTTAGCAACTACCCAAATATAGAAGATATTTGTTCTTGGATCTCTCCATTTTGCTTTTATTTCAGAGCTAACAAGAGCATCTGCACTCACTTGTGTATTGTTAATATTTGTCGAAGTATAACTTATGCCACTCTCTTTTTGAGTAGAGTATGACTTAGATGAAACGATTGCTTTTTTTTGTTTTGCAAGTTCTGTTAAGGCACGATCTAGGGCAAGCTCTTCTTGAGCAGCTTTACCTTTCATATGAGAACCACAACTTCCAACAGCACCACCTAAAGTATTGTTTAGCCAGTTTGGTCTTTCAAATTTTGAATGCTTAGGTTTAGGCTGAGTGCTATTGCACCCAGTTAAAACCAATCCAATTAAAATAATTGAGCTATAAAATATACCCATTAGTCAGTTGGAAACTCTTTATCTAAAGAATCTAAAGCTTGTTTAGATTGAAATTGTTGCCATAAAGCTTGCTCATTACCCATACTAGTTTTCATAGTATTTTTAACTTTTTGGTTTACAGATGCATCAGAAACAGCAACTAAAACATAAAGTTTACCATCTTTACTTCTAAAAGTTTTTACTTTTCTAGAACCTGATAAGTCTAACTTTGCAGTTTGTTTTGTAACAGCAGTTGTAACAGCATCCATAGTCTCAGCGTCAGCATTACCTGTTGAACGCATAAAATCTTCCATTTTTGCTTTAACTTTAGTATTTACTTGGTACGCAAGTTTTGCACGAGCTCTTGTCATCGCTTGAGCTTCTCTCATTGATGCATTTTTAGAACTACCAATACCCACAGCAGCATATTCAGCACCCTCAATAGAAGAAGTACATACCCATTCCGGAGCTAACATACCAGAGTCATCTCTACATCTTTCATCTAAAACCTCTTCTGCTGGAGTAGCAGTAGCACCACCACATCCTGTAATTGTTAGAGCCACTAAACCTGCTAATGCCATTGTTGTAATTGATTTAATCATTTTGAGTTCCTTTTGTCTTTGTATTGGAAAAATTATACTACTATAAGTCTTATTTATTACTAAAAAAGGAAAACAGTTTGCATTATTATTACTCATATGAAAATTTTAAAAAAGATACAAATCTATTGATAAAAAACTCAAAAGAGTTTCAACCTGAAGTTATAGTTGGAATCGCTAGAGGTGGATTAACTCTTTCTCATGCTATGGCTGAGGGGATGGATATTCGTGAGGTTCAAACACTAAGAACAGAACTTTATGATAAAAGTTGTAAAAGGGATGAGTTAAGTATATTTGGAACATGTAATTTCACTGATATAAAAAGAGTTCTTGTGGTTGATGATATTTCAGATAGTGGGGATACTTTAAAAGCGATAATGACTCATTTAGAATCTAAATTTGAAAATATTGAGTTTAAATCAGCTACACTTTATTATAAAAAAACATCTTGTTATGAACCAGATTTTTGGATAAATGAGGCTACTGAGTGGATAGATTTTTTTTGGGAGAGAGATTTTAATGGGGAATAGTAAAGTTTACTCTTTATGCCCCTCATGCTCTTTTGTAAAATCAGTATCGTAAATATAAGAACTAATCTCCATTAATGTAGTTAAATCAAATCCTAATTCAGGCATCAGTTCATGTTTGTCAATTGCATCAAGCATGATAGATGTTTCCTTGTTTGGTTTAAGTACCCATTTTGACATATACTCTACAAAATCTTTTTTTATAGGAAATGCTCTTAGATAACTCTCTTTAAACTCCATAACTGAGGGAGCAGATACTGCTTTTTTCTCAAAATGACAAGTTGTACAGTTTCCGTGAAAAAGTAAAGATCTCATATCTGTTGCGTTGAGCTGTGAGATAAAAAGCAATATTAAAGAGAATATTTTCATCCTATTTTTTAGATTCTTTAATCATCTCATAGGCTTGATTTATCTCTTGTGTTTTAGCAGTTGCTTCTTGCATATAAGCCTCATCTTTACCTTGTGATTTGATGATATCTGGGTGGTATTGGCGAACAAGTTTTCTGTATGCTTTTTTAATAACACTCATCTCATCACTCTCATTTACACCCAAGAGTTTATAAGCATCATTTATATTTGTTTTAGGTGTTATATTTTGCATCATTTTTTCAAACTGATCAAATATAGCATGGTAAGCATCAGGGTCAAACTCAAATGCTTGTGCTATTGTTTGAAGAATCTCATCCTCTGCTTCACTAACATCACCATCAACAAAAGTTAGTTGAATAAAGAATCCGATAAATTGTTGTTGTTTAGCTTTGTCTCTTCTTGTCGCTTTTCCTAATGCATGGGCAATTGATTCTAAGTTATCAAATCTATCTTTTTGCTCATCAAAAATCTCTTTTAATATACTTTTTGTATGTTTAGGTTCTGCAAATACAGCAGAGATATCATCAAACATGATTCCGATAAGTTCAGCTTCAAGTGCATCCACTTTTCCATCAGCTTTTGCGACCTTAGCAACAAGTGCAACAAACATACCTAGTTCGGTATGCTCTAAAGAATCTTTTGTGATTTTTACATTTTTAAGTGACTCTTTTGAGTACTCACTTGTGTAGCTAGAATAGCTTTTAAAGATGTAGTAAAAAACTGCACCTAAAATTGCTAATACGATTAAATTTCCCATAAAACCAATCCTTAAATAATAATCTTTTGATTATATCTAAATATTTTTAATGCTTTGATTGTTTAACTGACACTATATATGGCTCAAGGTTTGTTCCATATTTTAAATCAACTAAATATTTAGGTTTGAGTTTTTTTATAGATTCAAATGGCTTACGATGCTTTAACGGCACATAAATATTTTTAATACTTAAACTAGATATATAACTGTTTATTTGTAGCTCTTTATTTATCTTATTTCTATTTTTCTCAGTATATCTAACTTTAATTATCCCTTTAGCAATTATAAATTTTGATTTATCTTTATATTTATCTCTAAGTGTTTGATACTCAAGTCCAGCATCAATCGCAAAAAGTCTAGAGTTTTTATGTTGTTCATCTCTTAAATCTTTGAGTGCATCTTCTTTGCGTGTCCCTCTTGAATATTTAATTTTATGATGTAGCTTTTCTAATGATTTTTGATATGCTTTACCATTATATTCAAGGACAATTAAAACCTCTTTTGTAAGACGATCTTTATAATAGGATTTAGGAAATACTTGAACAATATCTTCAGGTTTAAAATTTAATTCTTCTAAATTGAAACAATCAAGCCACTTGGCTTGATTGTAACCATGTTTTTTATTTTGGACTATTCTCCAGTTTATTCTTAATGATAAACTACTCTCTTTATTTTTATAATTGTATGGAATTGTTAGTTCCCTTTGAGTGAGAGTGATTTCTGCTGTTGGTGATTCTAATCTATTTTCCATAACACCGTACAAAATTAGACTATTTATGAAAATTATAAAAATAAAACTAAGGATAAAAAGTTTTTTGGAGTTAAAAAAATATTTCATAATTGAACCTCTTTAGTATTTTTAAATATAGAATCTCTTGTTTTTTTAAATAGAAACATCATCAATATCGCTGATAATCCAATCAATAAAAAGAAAATATATTTAGGCATCCAATCCCAACACCAATCAAAAAACTTTGTAAATAAAAAGAGTGTAAAAAAGATAATACCACCATTTATAAGCTCCACTAAATTCTTTTTAATGCCTAAGTAGATGATTAAAATACTAACGGTAAAACCAATTAATTGATAAAATATTTCGATGTAATCTTTGTTAAACTCCATATAGCTTATGTAACCCCAATTGGATAAAATCAATACTGGAATAAAAAAGACAAGAATCCCATAAACTCGATAAATTATATTAAAATCAGAATAACGATTATTTGAGATAAATGAGATGCTAAATAATAAAAGTGAAATAGGGAGAAAGTTTTCAGGTCTTTCCCCAAATCTAAGCCAATAAGTTCCATTGTATGTTCCTATCTGTGCTGAGAAATAAGCTAAAAAACTTAAAATACCAAAAGAGAGAAGCAATCGAGTATTTACAGCATAGGCTAATAAAAATGCAAAAACAGATAAGGTTAACATCACTTGAGGAGATGGGGCGATGTTGAAGATATGACCAAGTACAGATAAGTTTATAACAAAGGTAACAAAAGTAATCAAGGCAAATATTTTTGAAAAATAACTTGTTTTTTCTTTTAAGGAGATAATCATAGTTATACTCAAAGCGATAATTGGAGTTGAAATAGATATAAATAGTTGCGTATTGATAGAAAAGATACCCCAAAATTGATAAAAAAGTAGGTACAGACTAGCAGATAAGCCAACTGCACCAATAAATGAGGCTATTTTCATACCTAAGCTTAATTGTTTATTTTGACTATTCAAATCAATATCATAAGTTGAGAGAAGTTGTGAAGTTAACTTTTCATGATATGTTTTTATATCGATAAGTTGTGTTTTTTCAAGAGTTATAATATTTTCCTCTTCAATTATTTTTAATTCTAATTGAAATTGATTAATTTGATCAACTCTTTTTTGTGCATCATTTTTAGATTTAATATCCATTTATCACTTTTCCTAATATATATAGTTATACACTCATTATATAATAAAAACTATTATTGCTATAATTCCAACTATGAAGATAATTAAAGAATTAAATAATGGTGTAAAATATATGCTTATTGCATCTTTTACATTTGCGATAATGGGTGCTTTTGCTAAGCTCTCAAGTGAATATATGAGTTCACTAGAGGTTGTTTTTTTTAGAAATATTGCAGGAGTGATTCTCATAGGTATAGCAGTTATGAAAAAGCCGATGGTTCATAAGGGTGGTAAACCTTGGTTACTTTTTTTCCGTGGGTTTATGGGCTTTAGTGCTTTACTTGCATTTTTTTATAATATTGCACATATCCCTTTGGGTGATGCGATGACTTTTTCAAAAACATCTCCAATATTCACAGCCATATTTGCGTGGATGTTTTTACATGAGAAGTTATCAATCAAAGCTTGGGGTGCAATTGGGATAGGGTTTGTTGGAATTTTACTTATAACTCAACCTAGTGGAGTTGGATTCTCTAAATATGACCTGCTTGGAATCTTTAGTGGAATCGGAGCGGCATTGGCATACACATCTATAAGGGAACTTAGAAATTATTATGACACCCGTGCAATCGTTCTCTCTTTTATGGGGGTTGGGACTATTGCACCTGTGATTTTATTTATAATATCGCCATATCTTGATATGCCAGAATTAGATTTTATGTTAGGTGAATTTGTGATGCCTCAGGGGATAGTTTGGTTTTATGTAATAGGGATGGGAGTTTTTGCAACTATCTCACAACTTTTAATGACAAAAGCGTACGGGGAAACAAAGGCTGGAATCGTAGGGGCTGTTAGTTATTCAAATATAGTTTTTTCTATAATTGTAGGGGTGATGCTTGGTGATTCTCTTCCAAATATGATAACTATTTGTGGAATTTTTTTGATAGTTTTTGCAGGGATAATAGTAGCGAGGGCTAAGTAAATTTAGATATAATTTCATTGTCACCAGCAAAAGCTGGGACAATATCAGCAAGATAGGAGGAACTCATGAAGAAGTTCCAACTTAGGCTGACCATAAGAATCTTTGGATTCATAGTCAAC
>JAYEKJ010000165.1:0-3173 GCA_034660975.1 Campylobacterota bacterium | reverse complement strand
GAGAGAGGAAACTCTTTTGGATATGGAAATATGGTTGTAGATATGAGAAACTTAGTAACTATGAGAAATTTCGCACCAGTTATCTTTGACGGGACACACTCTGTTCAGATGCCAACTGCAAAAGATGGTAAAACAGGTGGAGATAGTTCAATGGTTCCATATTTAGCTAAGGGTGCTGCTGCTGTAGGAGTGGATGGTTTCTTTATGGAAACACACTTTGACCCAAGTATAGCTCTGAGTGATGGACCAAATATGATCAAACTTGAAGAGTTAGAAACTTTGATAGAAAAAATTAAAAAAATACAAGCAATTTAATAAATTGCACCAGTGCAATGGGCTTTCTGCCGAAGAAAACCTAGTGTTAGCGTAGGTAGCGGAATTACTTCCGATGCCGTAATAAATCAGATGAAGGGTTCCCTTCATTTTATGAAATAAAATTAAGGAAAAAAGATGAATATAGTTGAAGGTAGATTAAAAGTAATCAACGGAAAAAAAATTGCGATAGTTAGTACGAGATGGAATCACTTTATTGTTGATAGATTAGTTGAGGGTGCAGAGGATGCATTTCTTCGTCATGGTGGTGAAGAATCTGATGTAACTCATGTTGTTATCCCCGGAGCATTTGAACTTCCAATGGTTGTTGATCAGTTATTAGCATCTGGTAAATATGATGCAGTTTGTGCTTTAGGTGCAGTGATTCGTGGGGCAACTCCACACTTTGATTATGTTTCTGCTGAAGCTACAAAGGGAATCGCTACTATGAGTTTAAAATATCAAAAACCAGTTTCATTTGGTCTTTTAACAACTGACACGATTGAACAAGCGATAGAGAGAGCTGGTACAAAAGCTGGAAATAAAGGGTTTGAAGCGATGACTACTGTTATCGAGATGTTAGACCTATATGAGGCGATATAATGGCAACTAGACATCATGCTCGTATGGCTGTTGTAAGTCTTTTATATGCTTATGATTTAGGAAATGGAAGTATTGCAGAACACTCTGAATCGATTTTAGAAGAGAAGAAAATTCGTAATAAACAAAAAGATTTTGCATTAGGTCTTTTTGATGGTGTTATGGAGAACCTAGAGGCTTGTGATAAGTCTATAGTTGAACATTTAAAAGAGTGGGATTTTGAGAGACTTGGAAGTATTGAGAGAGCAACTCTAAGACTTGCAACTTATGAGATTCTTTTTGGTGAGTTAGATTCTGCTGTTGTTATCAATGAAGCAGTTGAGATTACAAAAGCGTTTGGAACTGAGCAATCACCTAAGTTTATCAATGGTGTTTTAGATGCAATATCCAAAGACAAGCCCCAATAGATAGATAATGCATAAATTTCTCTTTTTACTTTTATTGTTCAACAGCATTATATTTGCTTCAAATGAATGTATAAGTTGTCATGGTGGAATCGAGCATATCAGAGCTAAAAGCTCTGGTATGATGAAAGCTATACTTGATGTAGCAGATAAAGCTGGACATAAAGGGAATGATTGTATCGTTTGTCATGGTGGAAATCCAACAAGTAAAAAGAAAAAGCGTGCACATTCTTCAACTGTTGAATATTTTAAAAAGAACAAGGGTCCAAAAGAGTTTTATCCAGCACCAGGAAGTACTTGGATAAACCAAAACACTTGTGGAATGTGTCACCAAGAGCAAGTTGATGCTCAGATGAACTCATTAATGATGACAGAATCAGGAAAAATTCAAGGAGCATTGTGGAGTTTTGGTGGTAAAAATGCTTACAAGCATGATATAGGAAACTACAAAACCAAAAACCCTGATGATCCCCATAAAAGATTAGGTACTGATAAGTATAAAAAATATATGAGTAAGTTATCTTTAATGGAACCTCAGGCATTTCCAAAAGAGATGAAAGAGTTACCACCTGCACCTACTGCTGAGGAGGTTGAAAAAGACCCATCGTTAGCAGTTTACACATATCTTCGTCAAGAGTGTTTAAGATGTCATACAGGTTCTAAAGGTCGCCAAAAAAGGGGTGATTATAGAGGAATAGGGTGTGCATCTTGTCATATCCCTTACTCAAATGAGGGTTACTATGAGGGTGGCGATAAATCTATAGATAAAAATAGTACTGGTCACCTTTTAGTTCACTCTATACAATCATCTCGTGATACAAAAGTTAAAGTTCATGATGTTGAGTATAGTGGAATTCCTGTTGAGACATGTTCAACTTGCCATAATCGTGGAAAAAGAATAGGGGTGTCTTACCAAGGTCTTATGGAGAAAGCGTATGATACTCCTTACGATCATGAGGGGAACGCCCAACCAGAACTTCATACAAAACGATATATGCATATGCAAGAGGATATCCACTTTCAAAAAGGGATGTTGTGTCAAGATTGCCACACCTCTAACGATATGCATGGTGATGGATTCTTAGGTGGGGCAAATGCTGCTGCTGTTGAGGTTGAATGTCAAGATTGTCATGGTACAACGAAAAAATATCCTTGGGAGTTACCCCTAGGTTATAGTGATGAGTTTAACACAACTCATGCTACTGGCGATGGTCGTGGAACTACAAAAACAATGGCTGAGTATCTTAAAATGGGGAGTGTAAATGAGCCTAGAGATGGGTATCTTCTAACTGCTCGTGGAAATCCATTGATTCACGCTGTAAAAGATGGTAATGATATTATGATGCATCTAGCGAGTGGAAAAGATATAAAACTAACACCTCTTAAAAAACTCAAAGAGACAGAAAAACTCTCAGCTGAAGCTCTTTTAGCTATGGATTCAATAGATGGACACACTGATAATATGGAGTGCTACACTTGTCATGCTACTTGGGCTCCTCAATGTTATGGTTGCCATGTAAAGATTGATTACTCACAAGGGAAACAGAACCCTGATTATTTGATGGCTTCACATGATCATGATATTCATGGAAAAACTGGTGGGATGAAAGATATGAGAAAGTACCTTGTTGATGGTGCTGTAACCGAGAGTAGAAGTTTTATGAGATGGGAAGATCCACCACTTTCACAAAATGGTGAGGGTAGAATCTCTCCAACTATTCCGGGGTGTCAAACAACTATTACCGTTATTGGTAAAGATGGAAAAGCACTTTTACAAAATCATATATATAAGGTTCCAAATGTTGAGGGTGCTGGTGAAGAGGGGCAAAATGCTATTGATATGGCACCAGTGCAACC
>JAYEKJ010000164.1:0-8113 GCA_034660975.1 Campylobacterota bacterium | reverse complement strand
TTGGTTGTAGTGATTCAGATAAGGAATCAGTTGATGATACTCCGAATACTTATGTAGAGGGTGAGGTTGCAACTGACAGTTCTATACGGACTAAGAGTAATGATGTTGTAGTGATGCAATTAGAACATTTTAGTAGCAATGTAGGAGCAGAAGATAGCAGTGGTCCTGGTATAGATTGTGTTACATATAATCTTGATAAGGCACTAACAACGATTTTGAGCACTAAGGAATATACACCTATATACTCTGTAACTTTGATGAATAATGAGACGGGAGATATTATTGCTTCATCCAATCCAAAAGAAGATTCTAAAAGTGTTACTTTAGAATCATCAGTTGATTACTCACTTTGTCTTACTCATGATAACACTTATGAAGATCAAACTTTTTTGTATACTTTAAAGAGTTAGAATCAAATGGGTCAAGTTCAGTTGCTGATTTTAGTATTTACTCCTCCAATGATTGCCCTGAATGTGATTTAAGTGGAAAAAATTTAAAAGGTTCTTATTTAAATAGTGCTGATTTAAGTGGTGCTAATTTAAGTGGTGCTGATTTAAGTGGTGCTAATTTGAGTGGTGCTAACCTGAGTAGTGCTAATTTGAGTGGCACTAATTTGAGTGGTGCTGATTTGACTTTTGCTAATCTAACAGATGCTAATCAGACTGATGCCAATCTAACTGATACTAAGCTTGGTGGTCTTTTTCAGGGTCCTTTGGCTATTTCTGTTTTTATAGGAAAACAATTGGCTGCTGGTGCAATTAGCTATGTAGGAAAATCTCTTTTTGTAAAGGCTCTTGGTGATAATAACCCTTTTGCTCCAGACAATCCAAATGTAGAATATTTTAATGATATTAACAATAAACTCGATATCATTAACGCTAATATAGCAGATCTTAATAATAACGTGGATGGACTATATACAAAACTAGAGATAGCAAAAAATGAAATAATCACAACAGTTATTTATCCCTCTACAGCTATTGATACAATTATAAGCACGATAGATATTGGTGGTTATGTAAATATAGTTAATGATATTAAAGAGTATGGAGAAGATAAAAATAATAGTGTAGATAGTGATGATATAAACAAATCTATGAATAACTTTTCAAAAAAAGTTCTTGAGGATGATGAAGTTTATGAAGCATTTCTTAACATACGGAATAGGATAGAAGGACTATCAACTACCTCTACTCTTTTACCATTATTGGCTAATAGTAGTATATCAATAATTGGAACAGACTATAATCATAAGGATATTTTTTACCATTATGAAGCTATGGAAGCTTTTTTATCAACTTTAATAATACATCAGTTGAATGCAGCAAATATTATTATTGAAGCAAATTCATATTTAGGAAATGATGATGATAATGAAGATTTTAAGAATCTTTTGAAAAAAACTATTGAAGATGAAGTTAGTGGTGTTGGACACTATAGTCTCTTATACAACGCATATAATCTAATTTTAAGAAATAGATCTATACCAGATAATAGTCCAGCTGTTCTACCTGAAAATGCGACAAAAATACTAGAGCGTGCACATTTTTATAAGTCTTATATTTTAAATGAAGAATCAAATAGCTCCGATATTGATTTTGGAGTTCATATAAGCTATATAAGCACAGCTGATATGGAGAGTGCTCCTGATAAACTTTATGCTAAAGATTGGTTAGATACAGAATCAAATACTATATATACTTGTGATAAGTCGAGAAGTTTTTCAGTTGATGGAAGAGATTATGATTATTGGGAAGATATCTACAATGTTACTAGTAGTAGAGAGTATAATATTGCAGAATATAAATGTGAAAGTAATATTTCTGCAGGAAGAGAGTATTATTTATATTCATCTGTTGAAGATGCATTAGCCACTAATAATGATAGTTATAAACGGGGAAGTTTTTTTGTAAATAATTATGATAACTATTTTGAACCAATCAATGATGAATTATCAGAACAAAAATATAGCTATGGATTTGCTCTTATTGATGCAACCATCTCTAATGCTAATAAGTTTAAGGAATCTGACTTAAAATGGGAATTAATTACACCAAATGAAGTTGATAGCTCTTGGATCAGAGTAAAAGGTGATGCAAATAGTTGGCCTATTAAACTTTATCCAGAATATATAAAAAGCAAAGATGATTATAGTTATTTTTTCATTAAAGGGATTGAGGGGGCGGCAACTCTTCAAACTAACTTTATATATAGTGGTGAGAAAGAAAATAGCATGACAATTAGCTATCTTGTAAATCATTCATTTTATTCAAGAAACAAGGGTGTTGGTATGGAAAGAGCTTCATTTGATCTCACTACCAAGATTCAAAATATGAGTGCTGATAAATACTTGAAGACTACTTCTTATTCAGAGTTTACGCAGGGTATGAACGATGGAGAAGAGATAGAAGATAGTAGTTCTTTAACATATAGCTTTACTGCACAACCAAACAATATGTATGGTATAGAATTTGATATGAATATTAGAAGTTTAGATGCAACTTATGAAACTGGTGAAGATGATTTATATTGGAAAATTAATAATGTGGAGTATATCTATATTAGATTTAAAAATACGGATTCTTCGATTAACCTAAAATAGATGAATATTAGTAAGTCTCAAAAGAGACTTACTGTTAATGATGAAATAGTGTTCTGGTTGTTTAAATTTATAACCCCAAGCAAAGAAAACAAAGAGTAAAATAAGTGATGTTCAAATTCGCCATAAAAAATATCCTCTTTTACAAAGGTCGTTCCATCACGACTTTTCTTCTTACCTTTATATCAACTATCTTCTTCATCGTTTATGTTTCTATGATGGATGGCTCCCATAAGTCTATGCTTGAAAATTCACTGAAAATTTATACTGGTGCTATTGAGATTTATCATAAAGATTATCGTGATGTTGGGGGTAATGAGTATCTTATACAAGATGTTAAAAAAATTACAGATAAACTCTCCCATATAGAGGGGATAGAGATTTATAGTGGACGATATGAGACTTATGGTTTGCTCTCATCTAAAGAGTTCTCATCTGCTTCTATGATAGCTGGAGTTGAGCCATCAAAAGAGAGAGTTTTAAGTTCTATCGCTTCGGCTTTAGTTGAGGGTGAGTTTTTGAGTGATGATTCTAGTAATTGCCTTTATATGGGTTCTGGTTTAGTTAAAAAACTCAAACTTAGAATCGGTGATGAGCTTACTTTTGTTGGTGGGGCTAGTGATAACTCTTTTTCAGCTGACATCTTTAGGGTGTGTGGAATCTTTAAAACAGGTTCTTATGAGTTTGATTCCTCAGCATCTTTTATATCTCGAAGCTATTTTGATGAGTTGATGTATGCCCGAAATAAGGCTTCCTATATAACTGTAAAAGTAGAGAATCTTGATGAGGTAGATTCTATAAATAGTGAGATTTTAAAAGTGATAGATACACAGAACTTAGAATCACTCACATGGAAAACACTCATGAAAACAATGGTTGAGGCTATGGAGGTTGATTCTATCTTTGGCTATATATCTTTAGCTCTATTTTTGGTAGTGATATTTTTTGTGATTATGATTTACGGTTTCATAAATGTAAGTACTCGAATCAAAGAGTTTGGAGTTTTAAGGTGTATCGGTCTTTGTAAAAGGGATGTTTTTTTACTACTTTTTTATGAGATATTTATACTCTCAACTTTAGCTGTCCTTTTTGCCACCCCAATAGCAGGGTATATCTGTTACTATTATAGTATTAACCCCATCGTGATAGAGGGAATAGCAGAGATGTATAAAGATTATGGAATCATCTCAGATGAGATTCCTTTTAGTTTTGATATTTTTACAATTTTTTGGAATATTGGGGTTATCTATATACTCAATATTTTAAGTATAGTTTATCCATACTTTTATATAAGCTCTTATCAACCTATTGAGGCTACAAGACATGTATAAACTCATAATCAAAATGGCATGGAAAAACTCTTTTGTAAGGTTGTCTCGCACACTTTTAGTGATAATAATGATAGCTGTAAGTATGAGTATGATGTTAGGAATACAAGGTCTTTATGATGGTATGGCTTTTAACATGATAGATAAAAACAAAAGAAGTGATAGTGGGGATATTACACTTTATGAAAAAGATTATAGAATCGATAAAGATATTAATAAAAGAATCAAAAATGCGAGGGAGATAAAAGAGGAGATTCTCTTAATGGATGGGGTAGAATCTGTTGTTTTAAGAGTGAGGGCAGATGGACTTGTTGCAACGGCTAGAAAATCATCTTTTGCAACTATAAATGGGATAGATTTAGAATCAGAAAATATCTTTGGTAATTTTAGTGAATTTTTAAAAGAGGGTGAGATAAAACTTGATAAACGGGGTACTGTTATAGGGCTAGAGTTAGCAAAAACTCTCAAAGTAAAAATAGGCTCAAAGATTATTTTTTCAACTCAAAATAGAGATGGTGAGATAAATTCTATAGCACTTAAAGTTAGAGGGGTTGTTCAAACAACAAATATCTCACTTGATAATAGTGCAGTATTTATAGATATAAAAAATCTACATAAATTTTTAGGTACATCATCAGGTGAGGCTACACAAATATCAATAATGAGTAGCGATGAAAAACTTCAAGAGAGACTAAAAACTTCTTTCCCATCTTTAGAGGTGAAAAGCTTTTTAGAGCTACAACCTATGATGAAACAGATGCAAGAGATGATGCTTATCTTTAACTCTATTACTTTTTTTATAGTTATGGGTGTTGTTTTTATCGGGATATTTGGTGTGGTTTATGTCTCTATTCTTGATAGAATCAGAGAGTTTGGAATCGTTCTTGGAATCGGAATGAAGTATAAATATATTAGATTGCAAATATTTTTAGAATCTATCTTTGTTGGACTCCTTGGGTATGCAGGTGGAGCTATTTTGGGTTTGATTTTATTGATTTATCTAAGAGATTATGGATTGGATTTTAGTGATTTTTCTGATGCTTTAGAGATGTGGGGATATGAATCTATCATATATGGAACTATAAAAGTATCGTACTTTACAAACACTTTCTTAGCGATAATGAGTGCTTCTATTTTAAGTGTTTTGATTCCACTTAGAAAGATAAAAAAACTAAATCCTATTGATGTTATAAAGGCTGAGAAGTGATAAGTAAGAGTATTAGCAAAGAGCTAACACCTGATTCAAATCAGTATCTGAAATAATAATAGCGGGTCTTATTTTAGCTATCTCTTTTGCATTTTAGTAAGTTTGAACTCCATACTTTAATAACATTTTTGGTAAAACATCATCAAGGTTAAAAACTTCTTCATCTGTCAATTCTATTAATTTAAAATCATATTTTTTATAAATAGCTTTTTTTACCTCTTTTCTTTTTGCATATTTAGGGTCATTTTCTAATCCCCAAAACTCTATGTAAATCTTTCCTGTTGGAATGTAAAAATCACAATATACTTCTTCCTCAACAGGAAGTTTTCTTTCGTATGCATGTATAATTTCAGCCATATAAAGCCAATTGTCAATTAGCATTTCTGCTTTACTTCTAACCATATGACCATCTGTCGCCCTATGCTTAGCTATAAATTTTTCTCGAAAATTTGAATCTTTAGAATCATCAATTTTCTTTTGTATAATTTCGCCAGCTTCACCTTTGACTTCTTTAATGATTGATAAAAATGTAGTGTTCTCAAAAATAGATTGGTTCCATTCAACATAAGGAACTCCATTTTTTGAATTTTCTTTTTGAACACCACCGTTTTTAGTACCTAAAATTGTGATTGTCCAGCCTTTTAGATATTGTTCAATAAAACCAATTTCAGATAAAATCATATTAATTTTTCTTGCTGATAATTCATATTTTGAAGCAATCTTTGTTGATGAATAAAACTCTTTTCCTTGAGTAATAAGTTTGTTTGGAATTTCAATATTTTCATCCCAAACAATATATTCTCCAAATTTTGCATGATATAGCACATAAAGAACCTTTTTCAATCGCTATACTTAGGAGTTTTACTATCAATCTTTATCAGTTGTTTTTAAATGCTAATAGGGATAAAAAAGTACTTCCAACAGGTAAGACAATTATGGCAGATATTAAAAGAAACTGCCATTATCGTGATGATTTTACAGCTGATTTATTTGAACAAGAATTCAATATTAAGGATTAAGATTTGTTTTATATTTCATGGGATTTACCTAGTGATCTAATTGCCCAAGATATGAAAGATATTGAGGTGTTTATGAAATTTAAAGAATTTTATTCTCAATTGATGAAAGAGTAAGAGTGTTAAAAATTGAACCGTATCTACTCACAAAGAGATACAATCATTAAGATTTTCATATCCTATCATTAACAGCTCCTCATATAAACTACTTCTAAACTCTATAGAACCATTATAAGTATAATCATAACATTTTTCAAAAAACCATTTCCTCTCTTGCTCAATATAATCATACCAATAGTCATTAGTAAAACCTCCCTCTATTAAAAAACGATAGGAGTTTGCAAATGCTTTTACCTCCGTCTCAAAACGAGTATAAGATTTTTTATCACTAACAAAGAGTTCTCTAAAATCAAAATAATGGCTTATCTCGTGAATCAATGAAGCAGATAGAAAAGGGATACAATTATCTTTTGCAACAATTATTTCAACATTATTTTTCTCCATAGAGTTTATACGAAATATTGCATGAGCTATAAACTGAGTTGAAGAATCTGTAAAATAGATTTTTTTACTCTCACTAAAAGCTTTTAAGTATGGATAAAACTCTTTGCCAACTGATGTTTTATAGATGGTGTTTATAATAACTTGTAGTAAACGATTCTCATTTTTATAAAGTGCATCATTTATAAACTTATCTTTCTCTTGTTTAGGTATTGGAAAAAGTTCTGGTTCACTCATCTCTATCATAGAGATAGATCTGTTTATTTCTCTTATAGTGTGAGTCTCTTCAACTCTTAGTATCTCATTTGTGATATGCGTTTTATTAATTCTTGAAGTGGATTTTACAGAGTATGTAGGTTTGCTTGATGATATTCTCATTTAATCTCTTTATGTTATTTTTCTATAACAAAGATCTTAATCTCATACTCATTCGCAATTAGATTAAGTCTTTTATAAAATCGTTTCTCTTTTTCACTATCCATTATAAACCCAACAGCAGGTTTTTTATTTGTTATTTTTGCATAGTAAAGTGACTGACCTATACTCTCTGCCCATTTCTTAGCAAAATCAATCTCTATGGCATACTCATCAGTCAAACAATCCACTCTTGTTCTATCTTTTAAAACATACTCCATCTCTCCATCAAGTTCATCACATAAAAGTGTCTGATAGTGTCGTTCGTTATACTTCTTTTTGGTGTGTGAACAGCCTATAAACAATAGTGATATTATTAATATTGTTGTTAGTTTAATCATTTTACTTAACAATTAAACTATGTAGTCTCTTTGAAAACTTATTGAAAAAAAACAAATCTGTTTCACTTTGTTTAGTTAAGTTTTTTACATTCTCATCATCTAAATCATAATCAATAAGTATAGATTCGTCAGCATGCATCTGTATATTATCCCATAAAAATGAAAAACCATTGCAAATTCGTTTTCCTCTAAACTTATTTACACCCACACTTATACAGATGATTTTTTTATTTAATTTTTTTGCATATAGTGACAATATATATATTGGTATTAACTCATAAAGGTCGGAATTAGTAAACATAATTATAGAATCCTCTTTAATTTTACTGACATATTCATTTAATCCATCTTTATGATTTTCCATAATTATGTTTGTAGAACTTCCAAAACCTGGAAAACCTACACCTCCCCCTAGACTAGATTCAATAATAATCTCTTCATCAGGATTTTTCTTTAAGTTTAATACATTCTCTTCTATGCTTTTATTGTATTCTAATTGATTAATATCATATACACCTAAAATTGCCAAATTCTCTTTTTGATTTTCTATAGTATATGTGGCTATACTATACTTTACTTCATAGTTCATCATTGTTTCATCCTTAACTTTTATTTGAATGTTTGTTCTATATAAACACTAATTGATTTTTTTAATTACAATTTTCATATCTCTATATCTAAAAATATTGCTTTGTATTAGCTTTAAA
>JAYEKJ010000163.1:0-1607 GCA_034660975.1 Campylobacterota bacterium | reverse complement strand
TTTTTATCACTAGAGTTATTAAATCTTCCTTGTGGTAAAACAACAGCCATTCGTCCACCACTTTTAAGCATATCAAGATTTCTTTCTATAAAAAGTATATCTCTTCCCACTTTTGTTTGATACTTCCCATTTGGTTTTTTACCTAACTCATATCTATGTAAAATACGACCCTCTTTTATATCCCCTGCAAAAGGTGGATTTGCCATCACTATATCAAATTCAAACTCTTTGTTTTCATTTTTAGTAGTTCTTAATTTCTTAAGTCTTTTCCAACCCTCAAAATAAGTATCCGTCCAATCTTCATCTTTTAAATTTTCATCCCATCTTTCAAAATCTAAAGAGTTCATATTTAAAACATTTGTATGACCATCTCCAGCGATGATATTTAACATCCTAGCTACTCTTACAGTCTTTTTATCAAAGTCTATACCAAATACTTTTTCTTTTACATATTTTAAAGCTCTTGGATGTTTTTCTTCTGCTGTAAAAAGATGAGATTCTTTGATTCCTAAATCAGCATATATTTTCTTCCACACATCAAAAACGGTATGAATAGGAAAACCACAACTACCAGATGCAGAATCTATCATATATTCACTCTCTTGAGGATTCATCATCTTTACACACATATCGATAGCATATCTAGGTGTAAAATATTGACCTTTTTCACCTTTTGCATTTTTATTTACAAGGTACTCAAAAGCATCATCTATAACATCAAGGTTTGAATTAAATAGTTTTACATCCTGTAAAGATGAAACACAAACAGATAAATGAGAAGGGGAAAGCTCTATTATCTCATCTTCTTTAAATATCCCACTCCATTGCTCTTTGGCTTCATTAAAGATACTCTCAATCTTTTCTTTTAACTCTCCATCACTCTCGCCATAGTTTCTAAACTCTAAATTTTTAGTAAGTCCTCTTGTATTTTGCAACTCATCAAATAACTTTATAAATATAAGTTTAAAAACCTCTTCAAATACATCAACCCCTGCATTTGCTAAAACTTCATCTTCCATATCTAAAACAATATTTTTAAGACTTCTTTTTTGAGTTTTTAAAATATCTTTTTCTATTAAATCTTGGATTGTAAACTCTTCTTTTAAAACATCTTTTAAAGATTTATCTGCTTTTGGAATATCAGGAATTGGCTCAAAATAGTTAGGGTCTTTTCTGTGATAATAAATAGTCTGTTCACCATTTGACCATATAGCAATAGTAGCACCAGTAGAATTACAATAACTCTTTAACTGCTCTTTTCCGTCTTTTAGTTTTGGCTTTTTAACCTCTATAACGATATAAGGAACAGTAGGTTGAACCTTATCCATTATAACTATATCAGCTCGTTTTACCTCTCTACCAAAATGCACTGCATACTCTATCTGCATACGACTATAAGGGTAATCATAATCTTTATGAAGTGATAATAAAAAAAGTTGTCTAACCAATTCCTCAGGCTTGATTTGAATATCTTTTTTTCTTACTAGACAATTTATAAAATTTGTAGCTTTTCCCCTAACCTTTTTTTCAAAAATTAGAGATTCTATCTCCTCTTGATACTCATTTTTAAATTGTGTTAATTTGTAATTTGTATCTTTTAGTATTTC
>JAYEKJ010000162.1:0-1615 GCA_034660975.1 Campylobacterota bacterium | reverse complement strand
CAGATTCACAAAGTAAACTTAGAGGAGCAATCCATGCTAAAGGGGAACTAACTTTAGCAAATCAATATAGCTTTAAAAGTGGAGAGTTTATCTATGATGAAGAAGCTGTAAAAAACTTATGGAAACTCTTTTCTTGTCAAGCTCTACCAAATGAACCAGATGAAACACTAAATAACTCTACACTTTTAGGTATAGATGATAATCGTAATGGGGTTAGGGATGATGTGGAGATATTTATAATTGGTAGATACAAAGATGAGCATAAAATTGTAACTGAGATAGCTTTTCAATGGGCTAATGCTTATCAAAGAATATTGAATAATCCTTTGGATACTGAGATAAATCATAAAAGTTCACATGATGCTATGGATTGTAATTTTTATTTTAAATCTTATGCAGAGTATTATAATGATCCAATTTTAGTAAATCATTATATTGACGAAGAGTTTAGAAATTTACAATTTAACAGAAAATCAAGAGTTAAGGCTTACATGGAATATGATGCCAAACTTAGTGGTGGTGTATATGAATCAACTAAAACAAATAAATTAAAAGAAAAATGTAATTTTGATGTTACATCTTTGCTAGGAGGTGAGTAATGAAAAGGTATATTGTTTTAATACTTTTAACTTTAGCACCACTATTTTTACAAGCTAATACTTCAAATATAAATGAGTGTATAAGTGATATATATTTTGCTAATAGTATTATGACAATTAAAGATGATGCTGATAAATACAAAGATTTAATTAAAAAAAAAGTATTAAAAGAACAATATAATAATGATTTATCTAAAATGGATAAAGAACTAAATTTCAAAACATCATACAACAGAACTCATGGATACTACAAAGATATATATGATACATATATGTTTGTCTCTTCAGAAGAAGATGGTTGGGATACTTATAAAAAAATAATATCACTATTCCTTGATAAAGGTATTGGCAAAGTTATAGGAAAAGTAACTAATTTATCTAAAAAAGAAGAGGAGCTTCTTGATAAACTTTTAGATTCTATTGATCTTCAAAATCATGTAGATATTTATGATGTTGATAGAAATGCTGATTTATCAAAACAAATTAAAGATTATAGAGATAGCATTAGATTAGGGCATAGTATCGTTATTGTTGCACATGGAAAAGGTGATATATTTACAGCAAAAGCATATGAGGAGATGTTAAAACCTGAAGGTGCTAGAGAAAACGGATGGTTAGCAGAGTATGTTAATTGGATGAGCGTAGGTTCACCTACAAGAGAAGTAAGGGATACCTATATAAACTTTGATAACGATTCGTTACCATATGTTGGTACACTAGAGACAAAAAATAATCCAAATAGATCATTTACTCAGAATGCTGTTGGGGAAGTATTTGAAAATAATTTTGATATGCAATTTCATTCATTTAATTACTACATGGGTGAACCTATATTATTTCAAGATGGATTAGGAAAAAGAAATATATCTACCGATATAGGTAAAAAAATGATTATGAACTTTTTAAAAAATTCAATTAAAAAACATAGAGATGCATATTCACAATGGGCTTTAGACCAAGAGTATAATAAGAATACAAAAGCTAATCGTATAACAGTAAAACATCTGCATGATTCA
>JAYEKJ010000161.1:1391-8226 GCA_034660975.1 Campylobacterota bacterium | reverse complement strand
AAATAATTTGTTCTCCAAAATAATAATCCCGAATTATGCAATAGAGAATTAAAAATTTAATCTATCATTGTAACCAAGGCACATTCATTAAAAATTTACACCACCAATAAGGTGGCTTAAAAATTTTCACTAAACATCCCTTGATTACAAGCATAGGTAAATTTTGTAAATTCCTATTGCATAATTCGGGATTATATGAGGAATAGATATGACAACTATAGATGAGAAAGAGATTTTAGAGATTGAAAAGTTTAAAGCAGAGATTCGAAATTTTAATAATAGTATTGAAGATAGAAATAGGCAATATTTTGTAAGTACTATGAAACTTGCTTTTTATGGTGTAGCTGTTGGTGTTGGTGGAACATTTGCAATTGCTAAAACAATAAGCTTAATGGGGTGGTGATGCTAATGAGGTGGGTTGGTTATTTGGCTCGAATGCAGAAAAAAATTTAGTTTTATCCTACACTTTATAGTGTGTACGGACATACATTTTCTAAGTCACGCTTTAGCGTTTGAAATTCGAGATTCCAATCCTTAAGTTATTAAAGAAATTATATAGTCTTTTAAAAGTACTGTAACAATAGTAGCTATGATTAAGTACTGGATTTTGTCAAATTTTGCATCTATCTTGTCTATTTTTGTTTCTAGTTTGTCTATTTTTGTGTTTAGGTTTGTTTCTATTTTGTCTATTTTTGTGTTTAGGTTTGTTTCTACTTTGTCTATTTTTGTGTTTAGGTTTTCTATTTTTATATCTAAAATTGATATATCTTTTTTTAGGTTTGTTTCTAGGTTTTGGTTATTTTCTTTTAGTTCTTCTCTTGTTACTGTGTGTAGGGATGCATCTAGTAGATGAATCATTAGGTCTTTTTGTGTGAAGTTGTTTGGGTCTATGTTTGAATTTGTCATGATTTTAAGTGCCTTTTCTTTATTTGTATTGTACAGTATTTATAATTTATATTTGTTTTGTTGGTCTCGAATAAATTCGAGATTCCAATCATTAAGGGCACCTCTACTTAGTAACTAAAATAAGGTCTAGTGCTTTCATGGCTATTAGAACTATGCCTATGCTCCCTATATACCATTTCATAGTTGAGTTTATAGATACTTGAATATCTGTTTTAAACTCTGCTAGGTCGGCTTTTATTTCGGCTTTGAAGGTTCTGAATTCGCCTTTTAGTTCATTGAACTCCCCTTTTAGTTCATTGAACTCCCCTTTTAGACTTGCTACATCTGCTGTTACTTCGTTTAGTTTCATATCTAGGTGGTTTATGTGGTTGTATTGGGATTTTAGTAAAAGGGTGTTTATATCTTCTTGTGTTAAGCCCTCGCCGTTACCAAACTTTTTTTCTATCTCTTTTACTTTTGGTGTAATCATCTCGATGAGCATATCATCTACTCTTGTTTTGTCCATGAGAGACCCCTTTTAACTTAGTGTTTTTAATGTTTTTCTTTCTTGATTCTAGGGCATTATAACTAATTTAATTAAACATACTAAAAGAGTTAATTCTTAACTATTAACTCTAGGAGCTGTTTTGCGTTTTGTTTCCATGTTTTGATAGGCATATCTATAGTTGTTGGGTGGGAGTTTTGTTTATATAGTTGGAGCCACTCTTTTATGCTGTTTGCTATATCTTGTGGCTTATTCGTATCTTTAAAATAAAAAGCGTGGGTTGTTGCTATTTCACGGAAAACTTCTATATCTCTTGTGATGATTGGGAGTTTGTGTTTTGCTGCTTCTATGAGTGGTAGTCCAAACCCCTCTGCGTTACTTGGAACTATAAGTGCATCTGATGTGTTGTAGAGTTGGTTTAGGTGGTTGTCGTCTATGCTGTTTAGGTAAAAAAGTTTTTTGTCTAGTTGTGGATGGGATGTTAGAGCTTCTAGGAACTCTTGCATCATCCAACCTTTTTTTCCTACTATAGTTAGGTTTATCTCTAAATTTTGAGCCCAAAGAATCTCAAATGCTTTTAGGAGTTGTGCGTGAGCTTTTCTTGGTTCTAGTGTGCCTACTGTTAGGAAGTTTATTTGTTTTGTGTTGTTTTTCATCTTTAGAGAGTTTTGGTTTTTGTCTGTAGGGAGGTCTGAGCCTAGGTGGATTGGAGTGATGGGTGGGATGTTTAGATGATTTTTTGTGAGATAGTTTTGTAACTCTTTTTTTCCTGTTTGTGTGGTAGTTATGAGTTTATCTGATATGCTTAGTATGTTATGGAGCCATTGTTTATGTGATGGGGGTACCTCTTTAGCAAAATAGTGTGGGTGTGTGATGGGTAAAATATCGTGTATAAGAAAAAGTATCTTTACACCTATACTTTTGTATTGCTTATATATGTTTAGATTGGTGGCTTTTTGAACACTCTGGTATGATAAGTCTGCACTATATAATATGTCACCCTCTTGTAGCTGTATAGGGATATCTTGGAGTTTTGTTGTGGTGGAAGTAAATTTTGCTAGGTAGTTGTTAGCATATAGGAAGTAACTGTAGTTATCTATGGTACGCAGATAGACTGGTTTTACTATAAAATCTTCTTGATTTGAGTTTAGCAGATGGTAAAGCTGCTGTTTTACTACTCTTTGGATACCTGTGTTTATGTTATGGTTTACAATATCTGAGATATCTACAAAAAGATGTTTTTTTCTTTTTGTGGTATCTAGTAGAAGGAGTGATTCTACTTGCTCTTTTGTACTTTGTTTTGTGCTTGATTTAGTTTGCATTTTTTGCCACTAGTAGGTAGTCTTGGGCTGAGTATAGATAGTGGTTTATCTCTTTTGCTGCTAGGGAATCATCTGTTAGTTTTTTTGGTTCGCTATGGAGGTAGTTTACTTTTATATCTTCAAAGCCTAAATACTCTAATGTGAACTTCATCACATCCGCTGGCAGTGGGTTTAGGTGGGTTGGGTCTCTGTAAAATGTAAAGGCTGCAACTTTAAGATTCTCTGGATTTGGTGTTTCTAGTAGTATGGTTGCATTTGGCTTAGATACTCTTTTTATCTCTTGGAGTAGTTTAATGAGATCCTTATGGGGGATATGCTCGATGATATGAAATGCTGATACTAGGTCAAACGAGTTATCTTGGCAGTTTGCGAGGTACTCAAACGCATCTATTTTTTGTAGGTTTTTTACATCTTGTGAACTTGCTATGTTTAGTAGGGATTGGTTTAGGTCTATACCTGTTGCATCTATGCCTCTAAGTTGTTGGAGTTCAACCCATTCTGCTCTACCACACCCTATATCTAGTGATTTATCTATGATTTTAGGTATGTAGTTAAAATACTCTTGGAATCTTTCTTGGATAAGCTCTCTTGAACCTCTAAAAATATTTTCATAGTTCATGTAAAAATCATCAAAATTTATGGCGTTTGATTGCTCTTGGATTTTGTTAGTTAGTTTAGCATTGTCTGCTGGTGTTGAATCTTGGAGCTCTTGGATAAACTGTGTGATTCTTTGATGAAATAGTTGTGACTGTTTTGATATCTCTCTTGATACTTTTGTATGAATGTTTTGTTGTATGGTTGTTTGTATGTTTTTATAGTTTTCATGGTGTTGATGGTTATGGGTTAGAAGATTGTTTATATTGGTTTGATTTGTTTTTATCTGGTTTGAGTTAGTTTGAATCTGTTTTGTGTGGTCTTGTATAGCGTTAGTTTGTGATACAAACTGGTGAGAGTGATTCTCTACTTGCTGTGCTTGGCTTTGTATCTGCTGTGCTTGGCTTTGTATCTGCTGTGCTTGGCTTTGTATCTGCTGTGCTTGGCTTTGTATCTGTTGGGCTTGGCTTTGTATCTGTTGGGCTTGATTATGTACTTGAATAATTAGCTTATTTGTTTGCTGAGTTGTTAAAAAGAGTGTATGTTTAATGTTGTTTAATCGTAAAAGATTATAACTCCATCTCATAAACCAACCTAAAACTGGTAAAGATTTTATTTTATCTTTTATAGTTTTTTTTGATATAGATGGTTTTGGAGCTTTTATAACTGCTGGGTTAGGCACAAATTTTTTATCAAATTTTTTTACCTTTTTGAATAATATCCCTGTACTTTCATTCCAATTTAGCCACTTAAAATTTTTCTTTATCTGTAATGATTTTGGGATACTGTTTTTTTCTATATCTAAAATTTTATCTGTTAAATCTTGAGGATTGTTTAGGTCGAAATATCCTATAGTTTTGCCACCAACTTCGTTGTGTATAGGGGTGTCACTTGCCATTACTGGAAGATGGTTGTTTAGGCTCTCAATAATTGGGAGTCCAAAGCCCTCTACAAAAGATGGGAAAAGGAGCATTTTTGAGTTTTTATAGCAGTAGTTTAGCTCTTCATCGTTTAGGTTGTCAAAGTGAAAAAGTTTTTTGTTATAGTGTGGATGATTGTGGATTCTAGCCATTAGGTCATCTACCATCCAGCCTGTTTTACCAACAATGTTAAGAGTTACATCTATATTTTGGTTCCAAAGTTTATCAAAAGCATCTAAAAGATAAGTGTGGTTTTTTCTAGGCTCTACTGTACAAACAATAAGATAGATACTTTTTTGAGTATCTGAGTAAAGTTGAACAAGATCTTGCCTTGTGTTTTTTGAAAAAATATCAAACTCTGTGTATTCAAAATCTGCACCTAGCAAAAAATGATCAAAAAATTTATCTTTAATTTTTTCTGGATAACTCTCTTTTAGATAATTTTGCAGGTCATTTTGAACTGTGTGTGATATGGCTATAAAACCATCAACATAGTTTATAGAGATTTTGAACCACTCTTTAAATAGTTTTACCAAATTCGCATCACAATATTGTGGATGTGATATAGGGATAATATCATATATAACTGCCACAATCATAGCACCTTGTGACTTGGCGTATCTTATACTTCCCCATGTATCTAAATGCCAAGTAGAATCAAGAAGAAGCAGTATATCGCCTGAAGATACTTCTATTTCAGAATCTAGAGAGAGTGGTTTAATTTTATCATCTTGGAGAACTACTTGTATAGGTGTGTATTTTGTACCTTTAGCTACACTATCCATATTTTCAATAATTTTTCTAACAACTCTTTGGATACCTGTATTTAAATCTGTTGTACTTGTGAATGATGTGTCTATTAATATTTTTTTCATTTTTTACTCTCATAACTTAATTTTTCTACTATTTGTTTATAAAAATCATCCCAACTTGGGGTTTTATAGTGATTTTTAATATACTCTTTTTTTTTCTTATATGTTTTTGGATTTTGAAGATATGATGATACCATAGTTACTATCTCATCTTCTGTATTGTGAAACAGATAATCTGCAAAATCTTGACCAACTTCATACATTGAGCTATTTTTTGATGTGATGGTGATGTTTGAATGGCTTAAGGACTCTGCTATTGGTAAACCGTAACCCTCATAATCTGATATATATGTAACAATAAAAGCATTTTTATAAAAAAGATTTAAAGTATTGTCGTCTATATTGTAAAGATGATGGATATTTTTATCTTTTAGTGGATGGGTATTTAGATAATCCATAAACAGTTCTACATTCCAGCCAACTCGACCTATGAAAACTAGATGTAACTCTGGATATGCTTTTTGTAAAACCTCAAAGGCTTTTAAAACTTGAACCTGCTTTTTTCTTGGTTCTATTGTACCTACAAAAAGCAGATATTTTTTTGATAAAAGTGAAGAGTATTTATGATTTGTTTTGGATATTTTTTGTAAAAAATCTGCTCCTAAGTAGATAATATCTGTTTTTATATCTCTTATGATTTTTGAATCATTTTTTAGGTTTAGAAAATCATTTTGTGAAGAGATGGAATCAAAGAAAACTATATCACTATATGTAAAAACTGCATCTAAAAAGTTTGGGAAGTTTTTTTTTGTTTTTTTATGTAAATAATCTGGATAAAGAATCGGAATAAGGTCATATATGAAATTTACTATTTTATAGTTAAAAGATTTTAGTTCTGGATAGAGTTGTACTCTTTTGATATCCGTGTTCCAAACTGAATCGATATCGAAAAATATTTTGCACTCTTTTGAGCTTTGAAATAGGTTTATCTCTTGTTTATGTTTAAAATTATAGTTTTTTATATCTTTTAAAAAGTTACCAAATTCAGAGTTATCTAAGAGTTGATAGGTTTTTAAAGTGTTGTCATAATAGAGTATATTTGTTCTATAATTATCTAATATTGCTCTTTTTAAAAATTCTTTTATTACTCTTTGGATACCCGTTGTTAAGCGAGTTTTTAAAAATTCAGATATATCTATGAAGAGTGTCATAAGTTTTAAAATAACCTTCGTCTAAATAATAGAAAAATAAGTGAAAGTCCCACTATTGCCATCATCATAGCGTAAGAGAGATTCACTAAGTATGGGTACTCAAATTTTACACTAAAAAGATTATCTTCTTTAATCTGTTTCTTAAAAAGTTGTTTATAACTTGTATCTGAATCTGTTGTTTTGAGTATATATTTTAGTTTCATTGGGTAGTTTATACCATTATCTTGAAGTGATTTTATAAACATCTCTCTATCTTTTCTTTTTATAAGTGCTAGTAGTGGGTGTTTTTCCTCTATAGATTTTACACTATTATAGTGTTTAACTGGAAATGTTTTTGTTTTATTTGTATCATAAGTGTAGATTATGTTTTCTCTGTATTTTACTTTATTTTTTTTTGAGGTATATTCTACTGCTTGGTACTTTATGGAGCTGTTGTTTTTAAGTAAAAAGAGTTCTGGTGTATCGAAGTAGATCTCTAGTGTTTTTGCTTGGGAATTTATTGTTGCTAGTAGTGTTAGTAGTAGTATAAATAGTTTCATATTAGTTTATAATCTTAAAATGGTGTTTTTTTAAAATTTCTTGCATC
>JAYEKJ010000161.1:0-1291 GCA_034660975.1 Campylobacterota bacterium | reverse complement strand
GTATCGAAGTAGATCTCTAGTGTTTTTGCTTGGGAATTTATTGTTGCTAGTAGTGTTAGTAGTAGTATAAATAGTTTCATATTAGTTTATAATCTTAAAATGGTGTTTTTTTAAAATTTCTTGCATCACTTTATCGTTTTTAGCCATCTCTTCTATAACAGAGACCACTTCATCTAAAATATTTTTATCTGCTTTTTTTATAAGCTGTGGTTCTAACTCTCTTATAACTTCATGTTTAATACTATTTCTTTCTTTTAGTAAATAACCCATTATCAAAGTAAAGCCCCCTACTAGTAGATAAACAAGAGTATCAAACCTTTTATCTGCTTGTTCAAATCTTTTGTTTGATTCTTCTCTATAAACATTTAACAAATCTCTGTTTGCTTTTGTTTCACTTTTTATAAGTTCTCTGTTTACTTTTGTTTCACTTTTAATGAGTTCTATAAGTAACTTTGTGTCACTACTTACTTGGTTTTGTATATTTGCGTTAAGTGATACTATACTTAGTAACATAATTAATAAGAGTTTCATTTTTTTCCTTTGTTATTTTGTATGAGCTATGTTATAAGCAAATTATTTGGCTCGAATAAATTCGAGATTCCGGTTAGGCTCGAATAAATTCTAGGTTCCGGAATCTCGAATTTATTCGAGGATAGAGGTATATTTGATGTACTAACTAAATTTTAGGTGGTGCTTATGTAGTAGTTTTTCTACCTCTTTATCTTTTTTTGCTAGTTCCTCTATGATGGCTATTACATTCTCTAACACTTTTTTGTCTGCTTTTTTGATAAGTTCAGGTTCTAGTTCTTGTTTTACTTGAGTAGTTAGTAAAGCTCTCTCTTTTAAAAGGTAGCCAAAAATCAGAACCAAGAGCGTTACAGTTATATAAAACCTGTTATTTGCCTCTTCTACATATGCGTTAAGTAAATCTCTGTTTGCTTTTGTTTCACTTTTTATAAGCTCTGTATTGGCTTTGATAAGCTCTCTGTTTGCTTTGGTCTCACTTTTAATGAGTTCTACAAGTAACTTTGTATCATTACTTACTTGGTTTTGTGTGTTTGCGTTGAGCGATAATATACTTAGTAGCATAATTAATAAGAGTTTCATTTTTTTCCTTTGGTGATATTATAGCAAATTTATATTTTTCAATGGTGGGTTTTGTAACTAATATGTGCTTTTTCTATCATAGCTTTTGCTTCTTTTTCATTCATATAACCCATAAAATGCATTTTAGAACCTTTGTAACCCTCAAACCAAAAACGGATAATCTCTATAACTCCGGGGAAGTTTA
>JAYEKJ010000160.1:0-8357 GCA_034660975.1 Campylobacterota bacterium | reverse complement strand
TTTAATACAAATGTTGAGTTTTTTATACTTGCTTATCTTATAGGTGGAATCCCTTTTGGTTTACTTCTCGCTAAAAAGTTTGCTGGTGTAGATATCAAAGCGAGTGGAAGTGGTAGTATTGGTGCTACAAATGTACTAAGAGTTGTAAAAGAGAGTGATCCTGATTTGGCTAAAAAGCTAGGTATTGCAACATTAGCACTTGATGCATTTAAGGGTATCTTTGTTTTAATTATCGCTTACTTTGTTGGCTTGAGTGAAGCCACTCTTTGGGGTATTGCTGTTTTATCAGTTATTGGTCATTGTTTTAGCCCTTATCTTGGATTTGAAGGTGGAAAAGGGATAGCAACAGGGATGGGAGTTATGATGTTTATGCTACCAGCAGAAACAATAGTTGCATTAGTTGTTTGGGGCATTGCTGCAAAAACAATTAGAATCTCATCTATATCATCTTTAACAGGTGTAGCAGCTTTACTTATTAGTAGTTTTATAATCCATCCAGATATGGCTCATGCTCCAGTTGTATTTATAGTTTTTATACTCTATTATAAACATATACCAAATATTATTCGTGTTATTAAAGGCGAAGAGAAGCGTATAGTTTGAATAAGATAGATGGATAATATATGACTATTCATGTAGAGAATCTAAAGTTTCAAGCTATTATTGGGATTTTAGATTTTGAGAGAGTAACGCCGCAAGATATAGTTGTAAACTTAACAATTGATTATGATTATAAAAATGAATTTATTAACTATGCAGAGCTTGTAGATATTATAAAATCTGATATGATTAAAAATAAATTTCTACTTATTGAAGATGCATTAAAACAGATATCTCAAAAACTTAAAAAAGAGTTTTTATCCATAAAAAAACTCAACTTAAAAATCTCTAAACCAACAATTCTATCTGATTGTATTGTTAGTGTAAGTGATAACTACGAATTCAATTCTTAATCCAAATTTAAAGTTTTTTTAAAAAAACATAAAAAAAACTTTAAAGTAACCTAAAATTATGATACTATTCCATAAATTATTATTTATAGGAAATTATTAATGCGTATTCTAATTATAGAAGATGAAATAACATTAAACAAGATGCTTTCAGAGGGACTAAAAGAGTTTGGCTACCAAAGTGATGTGGTTGAAACACTTAAAGATGGTGAGTATTACTTAGATATCCGTAATTACGATTTAGTTTTAATGGACTGGATGCTTCCAGATGGAAACTCTGTTGACATTATTGGTGATATTAAATCAAACACTCCTAAAACTGTTGTGGTTGTATTATCTGCAAGAGATGATAATGAAAGTGAAATCGAAGCTCTAAGAGCTGGTGCTGATGATTATATTAGAAAGCCATTTGATTTTGATGTTCTCATAGCTAGAATCGAAGCTCGTCTCCGTTTTGGTGGAAGTAACATTATCGAAATTGAAGATTTAACTATCAATCCTGAAGAGGAAAAAATTACTTATAAAGAGCAAGAGATTGAACTTAAGGGTAAACCTTTTGAAGTTCTTACTCACTTAGCTCGTCACCGTGATCAAATTGTTTCTAAAGAGCAACTTCTCGATGCTATCTGGGAGGAACCAGAGTTAGTAACACCAAATGTTATTGAAGTTGCTATCAATCAAATTAGACAAAAAATGGATAAACCATTAGGAATTACTACTATCGAGACTGTGCGTCGTCGTGGTTATAGATTCTGCTTCCCTAAAGAGGTTAGTTAATCTCCATCTCTCTTAGCCCTTCTCTTGGGCTAATTTATTCAAATAATATCTTTTAACTCAAGGCTATGCAATGTTTTCAAAAAGAAGTATTAGAACAAATTTCTTAATTCAATTAATAATCGCTTCCGCATCACTTATATTCATTTTTTCCTCTATTTTATATTTTTATATTGAAAAATCTATTTATGACGATAAACGCCAAGAACTACTAAAATATGCAAAGAATATAGCTAATGATAAAGCTATTATCAACAATATAAACGAACCTGAGGTTTACTTAGGGCTTGAGATTGAGATTATTCACCTTAAAAAGACTCAAGGTGATGTTGATATATATATGCGTACAATTGATGAAAAAACATTTTTAACTCTAGTTTACCCATTTAATTTAGATGATTTAAGCTATCTTCAAATATCAAGAGATGTAACGCAAACAACGATACTACTAGATAAAATTTTACACTATATATTTATTATAAATATTTTTGGTTTTTTACTAGTAATATTGTATGCAATTGCATTATCAAAAATGTTAATTAAACCGATTCAAATATTAAATGCCAGACTATCAAACATGAATGAGCATCTCATGAAACCGATAAAAGTTGAAGAGTTACCAGAAGAGTTTGAACCACTTGGGATAACCATAAATCATCTAATTGCTAGAATACAAAACTTTGTTAAATATCAAAAAGAGCTGTTTATCGGTACAGCTCATGAATTAAAAACACCTCTAGCTGTTATAAAATTAAAAAATCAAGTTACTCTTATAAAAAAGAGAACCCCTCTAGAGTATATAGATGCACTAAAGGTAACAAATAAAACTGTTGATGAGATGAATATTGTTGTATCGAATATTTTAAACATAGGTCGTCAAGAGGGAGCACAATTAGATAAACCTGTTGAAGTTGATATTATTGCATTTTTGAGACAAAAAGCAAATGACTTTAAACTACTAGCTGAGAATGAAGATAAAACTCTAAACATGAGTTTTGAGCCAAATGGTTTTATGGCTACTCTACAATTAAGTCTTTTAAATCAAGTTTTACAAAATTTCTTACAAAATGCCCTAAAATTTACCCCTAAAGATAAAAATGTAACTATTAGAAGTTCTCAAGACGATATTGGGTTATTGATTGAGGTGATTGATGAGGGGTGTGGTATAGATGAGAATATAGATCTATTTGCACCATTTAAAAGACAAGGTAATAAATCCGGTGTTGGTCTAGGTCTATTTTTAGCTAAAAGTGCTGCAGATGGCTTAGGAGCTAAAATAAAACTTGAGAATAGAAAAGATGGCATTGATGGAACAGTAGCATCTCTACAACTTAATTCTAAATTATCATGTATTATTCCTAGAAGGAATTGATAAAAAGAGCTATTTAAAAAACTATAAAGGTTTATTTGGATATAAATCTGCAAATATAAACTACAAGGTTTTTTAATGGCACTACTAATAAATGATGAATGTATAGCATGTGATGCTTGTCGTGAAGAATGTCCAACAACTGCAATTGAAGAGGGTGACCCAATTTACTATATTGATCCCGATAGATGTGTAGAATGTGTAACAATATATGATGAACCTGCATGTATATCTGTATGTCCTGTTGACTGTATTATCGGAGATAAAGATAATGTTGAAACAATTGCCGAGTTAAAATTTAAACTTGATAATCTAGAAGATAGCGAGTAAATTTTGGCAAAACGGGTAGCCGTCATTGATATAGGTTCCAATTCTGTTAGAATGGTTGTTTACGAGAAAACATCTCGTTTTGCATTCCATCTACTACATGAAGCAAAAAGTAAAGTAAGAATATCTGAAGATGCTTACAACAATAATGGTAATCTTCAAGAGCTTCCAATGCAAAGAGCTTACGATGCACTTGATAACTTTCTCAATATAATATCATCACTTAAAGTTAGAAAGACTTTATGTGTTGCTACATCAGCACTTCGAGATGCTCCCAATAAAAAAGATTTTATACAAAGAGTTAAAAATAATCTAAAATTAAACATTAAAGTAATTGATGGTTGTAAAGAATCATATTTTGGTGCAATAGCTTGTGCAAATCTACTTCCAACTCAAGAAAATGCTCTAAGTATTGATATAGGTGGTGGATCAACTGAGTTTGCATTAATAGATTCTAATAATGTTAAAAAAACAATCTCACTTAACCTTGGTACGGTAAGACTTAAAGAGTTGTTTTTCGATACCAATTCTATTGATGATGCTGTATCCTATATTGATGATACTATTGATAGTTTTATTACAGATATAAACCCTACTACTCTTATTGGGATTGGTGGAACTTTTAGAGCTATTACAACTGCTATGATGAAAAGTAGTGATTATCCATATAAAAAACTTCATGCGTATGAATGTAGTGAAGATAAGTTTACTACATTTATATCAAGTGTATTAGAAGCGGACAAATCAAAACTAAAAAAGCTCGGAATCAAAAAAGATAGATTTGATATTATTAAACCTGGTGCTCTAATTTTGCAAAGAGTATTGAAAAAATTAAAAATTAAAAATCTCATCACAAGCGGTGTTGGAGTTAGAGAGGGTGTATACCTTGCTGATCTCTTGAGAGGCTCTAAAGAGAAGTTTCCTGCTAACTACAACACATCTCTAAGGTATCTACTAGATTCTCATGTTGATGATAACAATTTTTCTAATCAACTTAACTCTCTTAGTAAAAAAATATTTGATTTAACTTATGAACATCTAAATATAGATAAAAAATATCGATATGAATTAGCTGTATCTGCTAAGTTATATATAACCGGTAATAATATCCATTTTTACTCTAAAAATAAACATAGTTACTATTTAATTCAGAGTGCTTTAGAGTATGGATTCACACATGCACAAACTATTCTTATTGCAACACTTGTTAGATTTGCTAAAGGGAAATTACCATCAGATTTACATTTTAAAAATTATTCATCATTACTTCCAGATAGAGATACACTCAATAAATTAAGTTATATCCTCTCACTAACTAACGCTTTACTTAGTCATAAACCTAGAAATATTGATTTTGAGTTAAAACTTAATGATAGAGTATTAGTAGTAGAATCTAAAAACAACCTCTACTTAGTAAAAGAAGCTGTTGATAAATTATCTGAGATAAAAGATTTAAAAGTTAGCTTTTAAAATCTTTGTCCCATTGTAAATTCGAAGTGAGCTGTTTTATCGAGATCCTCTTCTAATAAAGGATTAGCAAACATCAACTGTATAGGACCAACTGGTGAAAACCATTCGATTCCAACTCCATAACCACCACGAGAGATTTGATCTATCTTGTCATCGCCTATCATACCATAGTCAAGAAATGCAACCATACGCATTTTAGCTTTTGGAATAAGAGGGAAACTTAACTCTAAGTTGTTTGAGAATGTCTTTTTCCCACCAACTCTTCTAGTGGTCTCTATACCTGTTGAACTAGTCTCAGTAACAGTTGGAGATAATGAATAAGATTCATACCCTCTAACACTTCCTAATCCACCCATATAGTATCTCTCAGCAATAGGTAAATAACCAGTATCTGCAACAAGATTTAATCTAGCTTTATATCTAAAAATCAAATCAAAACCAACATAGTCATCTAGTCCATAATACTTAGCATATTTTGTTCTACTTTTGAAAAAACTTGCATCAGCTCCAAGTCCAGACTTTTCAAAACTTTGACTCATTGTAAAACCTTCTCTAGGGAGATAATAATCATCTGTATTATCAAGACTAACACTCATACTGATTGAACTTTTAGAATAATCTTCAAAATAATAGTCATAGCTACCTAAACTCTCCTCATCAATATCATCCATATCGTAACTATTTGATGAGTAACTATAACCGATATAACCACTAACATGTCTTGAGAATCTATGTCCCGACCCAATGCTAACAGATTCACTATGTACTGTATAATCATTATACTCATACATAGATTCTGATATAGCAAAATTTCCACTAAAGTCACTATCATTGAGGCGTGGATTTGAGATATTAAAAGATGCATTTTCTGTCATCTCTGATCTTTCAGCTTTTATCCCAACATTAATACCTGAACCCCAAACATTTCTATCATCAACTGCAACACTCACTAAAAGTCCACCATAACTTCCATATCCACCACCTAACTGAATATTTCCAGTTGGTGCCTCTTTCACTTTAACCACTAAGTCCATTGTTTGATTATCTATACGCTTCTCTTCTATTGTATTGCCCTCAAAAAAACCAAGTCTCCCTAAAGCATTACGAGAATCTGTTAAGTCTGTTAAAGAGTACATATCACCAGGTCCAAGATAAAGCTCACGCCTAATAATTCTATCTAGTGTTCTTGTATTACCTGCGATAACTACATTACGAATCTTAACTTTTTCACCAGGTACTATTTTAAATATAACCTTAACAGTATTATCCTCTTTATTTTTTTGTAAGTCAGGTGTAACTTGCGTAAATGCATACCCTAAAT
Source organism: Campylobacterota bacterium (assembly GCA_034660975.1). Taxonomy (GTDB): domain Bacteria; phylum Campylobacterota; class Campylobacteria; order Campylobacterales; family Sulfurimonadaceae; genus Sulfurimonas. The sequence continues at coordinate 2,146 of JAYEKJ010000160.1, read as the reverse complement.
CTGCAATAATAGTCTTTAATTTTTGTGCATCATTACGAAATGTTTCAATATTGAAAACCTCATTTTCAATTAAACTAATAACATCTCTTATTTTAGCCTCGTCAATTACATTTTTAACTTGATGAATAATAACTTCACTAATTTTATAAACATCACCCTCTTCAATCTGATAACTCATATCAGCCGTATAGTGGTCAAAATTCACTCTTACAAAAGGCTCTTCTACCTTAGCATCTAAATAACCATGTTGCATATACATATCACGGATTCTTAATGGATCATACTCTAAATCTGTAAGACTCATCTTGCCATCATTTCTTCCCCAAAACCATCCTATAAATTGATGCTCTTTATTTGCTATAACTTCATTGAATAATTCTGGATTAAGTCCCGATACACCACTAAAAACAAGTTTCTCTATAACTATCTCTTCACCCTCATTAACAATAAAAGTAATTTTAATACTTCCATTTTCAAGATACTCTTTTTCTATCTCCACAACACTATCAATCTTACCATCTTGACTAATTGCTGTTACAATTCTTTTTTTAGCAGCCTCTAATTTTTTCTCATTGTATAAAGAGCCTTTTTTTATCTGAATAACACTATCTTTTATCTCTTTATCGTTCTCTTTCCAACCCTTTAATTCTACTTTAGAAATAATCGGTTTCTCTTTAAAATAAAAAGTGATATCTCCTTCTATGTTTTCAACCCATATATCAGAAAAATAGTTTTGTTTAAAATATTTTTTAATAGCTTTATTTATTACCTCTTCATTAACATCATCACCAACCTCAAAAGGTAGCATTCGTAACGCAACTGATTCCGATATATGAACCATCCCATCGTATTTTATTGATTTAATTGTCATTGCTGATAAGTTTAATGTAAATAGCGTTAGCACCGTTGCTAGAAGAAATTTCATATAATATCCATATGTTAAAAATTAAGAACTGATTTTACCTTTTATGAGGTTAATACTTAATTAAAGAAAACTGAAATTACTGCATATTAAATGCAATAATTTATATGAAAATTAAAGTGCTAATACTAAGTAAATTTAGTATAATAAAAAAAATTTAAATTTAAAAGTAAAATAAATGAATATAGCAATAATTGGATTAGGCCTTATGGGTGGTTCTCTCGCTCTTAGTTTGAAAAAACTAGATTTTGTAACCTCTATAGTTGGCAGTGATCACAACAAAGAACATCAAAGAGTTGCAATAGAGAGAAATTTAGTAGATAAAATAGTAGATTTCGAATATGTGAAAACTTGTGATGTGATAATCCTTGCTATCCCTGTTAATGGTGTAATTGCTACACTTAAAAACTTAACAAATATACCAAAAGAAACGACTATCATTGATTTAGGAAGTACAAAAGAGATTATCGTCTCATCTGTACCCCCTGTTATTAGAAAAAATTTTGTAGCAGCTCACCCTATGACAGGAACTGAAAATTTTGGTCCACATGCAGCTATTGAAAATTTATATACAGATAAAGTTGTAGTTCTATGTGACTTAGAAGATAGTGGTGAACACCAAAGAGTAGTTGGGAAAAAAATATTTAAAGCATTGGGGATGAAAAAATACTTCATGAGAGCAAAAGAGCATGATAGACATGCTGCTTTTATCTCTCACATGCCACATGTTATCTCTTACTCCATTGCCAACACAGTTATGAAACAAGAAAACAAACATAATATTTTAGCACTAGCAGCAGGTGGCTTTCGCTCAATGAGCCGTTTAGCTAAAAGTTCTCCTCATATGTGGGAAGATATTTTTAGACAAAATAAATCTAATGTTCTTGAAGCTATTGAGCTGTTTGAAATAGAGTTAAATCAGCTTAAAAAAAGTATAAAAAATGAAGAGTGGAAAAATGTAAGTAAAACTATGGAGGATGGAAATAAACTTCATGATATTTTAGATTGATTACTTAATTGATTTAAAATTTTTGAGGATTTATAATATCTTCAAGTGGTGGACGAGGAGAGATTCGAACTCTCGGTACAGTTACCCATACGCATCCTTAGCAGGGATGTGGTTTCAACCGCTCACCCACTCGTCCTTTTGAAGAGTGACATTATAATTGTTTACTACTTATATAAAGCTTAATAATAGAAAAGAATTTAAATCTTTTCTAAAAT
>JAYEKJ010000159.1:24649-28625 GCA_034660975.1 Campylobacterota bacterium | reverse complement strand
AGTAAATAACGATGTTGTATGTTGGCACTATGACCATGTTCAACAAAGAATGGCAAAAGATATTTTGATGCTCAATTTTCATTATACAGATGCTACTGGTATTTCCATACCATTAGGGTATGAAATTATCACTAAAACAGAATCTATATGGAGTGATAAATATCAAAAATATATTAAAAAAAGTAAATTTACTAAAAATGAAATAATGCGTGATAAATTAAATATTTTACATTTTAACAATCATGTAAAATATAAATATATATTATTTGATAAATGGTTTACAAGTATTGAAAACCTCGTGTTTATCAATGATAAGCTAGAAAAGAAATTTGTATGCCCTATAAAAAGCAATAGGAAGATTGCACTAACTAAAGAAAATAAAAATAAAGGAAATTATGTTAATATCTCAAGTGTAGATATAGAAGCCTGTAGTAGTCGTTTGATATAATTAGAGGGTTATAATGACCCAATAAAACTTATTAAACAAGTGGTGCTGTGAGCAAAGCGAGGGAATGCCCTTGGGGTGCAAAAACGGCTGTGATGACGAACCAGTTTATCTATATCTCATAACTAATGATATAACTTTAAACTTCCAAGAAGTACTTGAAATCTACAAAAGACGGTGGAAAATAGAGGAATATCACAAATCATTAAAACATCGCCCAACGGGTTAATCCCTTGTGGAAAATCTTAAAATCGAACACTCCCCAACTAAAGTTGAAACATCACAAAGGAATCATATATATCTATGCGTATGTGCGTTTATTAAATTAGAAAAACTTCGCTTGAATTATAATATGAATCATTTTTCACTTAAAGAAAAAATCTATATTGAGGCACTCAAGGTCGCTTATGAAAAAGTTAGAGAATTGGAATGTGGGTGAAATTGTGACAATTTAGGGGATTTTTGCATTTAGACTATCGTAACATCAGTTACTTGGTGAAACTTAGTTTTATAGTTTAGAAAAAAATGGTGCTAATATTGAAGATATAGCAAAGAGTGCTAGGATGAATGGGGTAAGTTTTACTGGAAATCTATTTGATATCTAAATCTATAATGTAAGTGAATTAGGTTTAAAGCAGAGGAAGATTTTGAGAATGATGAATTAAATTTTGGATATTACATGAATAGCTATCAGAGTTAAGATGCGACTAAGTTGCAATGTATATAATTTCAATACGACTAATTCGCATTTTAATATAGGATACACCCTTGAAGGAAAAATACTTAACAGGCTCTTTATATGCTGCTACACTACTTTGTAACCCATTTGTTGTTGCTCAAACGATACAATTGGATTCCATAGCAGTATCAGCATCTCCGATTCATAATCATACTATATTTGATACTCCAGCTTCTGTTGACATTATAGATAGTGGTGCTATTGGTTCTAAAACAACCGCATCTTTAGGTGAAGTTCTCGCAGAAACTCCAGGTGTTAATAATCTTTCTACTGGTTCTCAAGCTGGTAAGCCAGTAGTTAGAGGGATGACGGGTGAGCGTGTTAAAGTGTTATCTAACGGCAGTGCAACAGATTTTCAAACTTATGGTATCCGCCATATATCAAATACAGATGCTTTTTTGGCTGATAGTATTGAGGTGGTTCGTGGTGCGCAAGGTGTACTTTATGGTTCTGATGCATTAGGGGGTGTTGTTAATATTCTCTCCCCTAAACTTCTTTGGGCAAAAGATGGCGAAACAAAACTTAAAGGTGAGATTTTAGGTGAGTATCATAGCAACAATAAAGAGAGAGCTGGCGGAATTAAAATGCAGAGTGCCATTGGAAAACTAGGTGTGAACATTGGTGTTATAAAGCGCAAAAGTGATAATATAAATACACCAGATGCAGACACTTGGGAACCAGAGGACAAAGCAGGAACAAAACCACGCTTTAGTGGGGAACTCCCATATACTAATTATGAATCAACATCTGCTCAAATGGCGATTGGATATACAGAAGATGATTGGGATATAGCTTTGCAACATACATATTGGCAAAGTTTTCAAAACTACTTAGGGCATACATCTCCATCACTCTTTAGTGCAATATCCTCAGCAGGGCAAGACCTCTTAAATAATGAGACACAACTAAGTGGAAATATTTTTATTGGGGAGTGGATTATCACACCAACTATCTCTCGTACTCTTAACACAAGAGAAGCTGCTACTGGAGTTGAATATGAATCTATGAATAGTACAAACATAGATTTAGATATTGAAGTTGATAGAGTTGATACAAAACTAGCACTTACTCATCCAGAAATTGGAATTTTTGAGGGTGAAATAGGGATAGAGAGGTATAGTAAGAAACAAGATGTTCAAAAAGGTCATTTAGTTCCTAATGCTGATAGTGATAGCAAAGCTATCTATATTTTTGAAGAGGCAGATATTGGTAGTTTGATAACACAATTTGGATTGCGTTATGATAGTAGTAAAGTAGATGCTGAAGTAGCACAAAATAGCTCTAAAGAGTTCTCTGCTGTTGGAGGTTCTGTTGGTTTAACATATAAAATTACACCAAATTTCAATGTTGCAACTAATATTACAAGAGGATTCCGTGCACCTAGTGTCTTTGAACTTTATGCCGATGGTATTCATGGTGGTATTCAAGCATATCAAGTTGGTAATGCAAACTTAAATGAAGAGACAACACTCGGAGGCGATCTATCTTTACGATATAAAAAGGAGAAAACAAAAGCCTCATTAACGATTTATCACACTGAAATAGATAACTATATATATCTAGCAAATACTGGAGATATAGTAGCCAAAGGAACTCCCGGCGCTCTTCCCGAGTTGACAAATAGACAGACAACTGCCCAAATACAAGGAGTGGAGTTTTTCATAGAAACATATCTTACGGATAGCACACGACTTAAAGGGGCATTTGAGATTATTGATGGGAAAGATACAGATAATGATACTGACTTGACTATGATGCCAGCAAACAACCTAAATCTTGCACTTTATCAAAATATTGGAACATTTAAAAATTTGAAAAACAATATTTTATCTCTGAATATGCAAGCTTATGATGATAAAGAAGTTGCCTCTTCAAAAGAGCCATTTTATCAATATAACAATATGCCTTTTGGTTCAGCAGATACTCAAGGTTATGTACTTTGGGGAGCAAGCTATGAGAGTGAATTAAATATTATGGAACAAAAAGCAAACTTGATGATAAATGTGAATAACATTTTAGATGAAGAGTATCGTAATTTTCTCGATACTTACAAAGGGTATGCTTTAGGTATGGGAAGAAATATCTCTTTTTCACTCCGTGTTCCTTTTGGATTGTAAAGATTAAATTGTAATGTGCTAATATCTTTTATGGAAATAAAAAATTTAATTCAACTGAAGAACTTAAAACTAACAGTGGCACGTAGAGAGTTACTAGAGATACTTATAAAAGAGACTAAGCCCGTCTCTTTTGAAGATATCAAAGATAAAATAAATATGAATAAGGCTACTTTTTATAGAAATATTGCAATGTTTGAGAGTAGCCAAATAGTTAATAGCTTTGAAAGTAATGATAAAAAGAGATATTATGAGTTACAAAGTTCACCCCATGCACATTTTATTTGTAATATCTGTAATAAAATCGAGTGCCTTAAACAGATAGAGGAAAATACTCTAAAAGGTTATAAGGTTATAGATGTAATATATAAAGGTATATGTAAAAACTGCATTGAATCTCAAAAGTATAAACCTCTTCTTTAATCCGAATTATGCAATAGGAATTTATACCCCAAGGGCACCTTGCAAAATTTACCTATGCTTGTAATTAATGAATGTGCCTTGATTGCAATGATAGATTAAATTTTTAATTCTCTATTGCATAATTCGGGTTTAAGTTTGTTCATAACATTGCGATAGTGCTAAGATAAATACTTTTGGGAATCTATTTGATATTTAGATATATTTAGTGTAGAATTACCACAAAAGGAAGCCATTATGAAAATAGCAAATAATATT